>JALSSM010000310.1 GCA_026984275.1 Gammaproteobacteria bacterium | reverse complement strand
AGTTGGTACGTTGATTCATGGGCGACGGACTGGGGGTATGAGTTAATGAGTAAAAAAAGAATGGATCGTAAACAACAGATCCTTGAAGTTCTGGCACATGAACTGGAAACCAGTCCGGGTAGCCGTATCACAACGGCGCGACTGGCAGAGGCGGTGGGCGTCTCTGAAGCAGCTTTATACCGACATTTTCCAAGCAAGGCACGAATGTTTGAAGGACTGATCGATTTTGCAGAAGAGGCTATTTTCGGACTGGCTAACCGAATCATGGAAGAAGAAACAGATGTAGCAAAACGATGCGAAAATCTGTTACTACTGCTTCTGAGATTTGCTGAAAAAAACCCTGGCATTACCCGAATTCTGGTAGGCGATGCCCTGACGGGAGAAAATGAACGTTTGCGACAAAGAATGGCACAGTTATTCGAGCGACTGGAAACACAGTTTAAACAAATCCTGCGGGAAGCTCCCATGGCCGGAAGTCTACGGCCAGCAGGCTCAACCAGTTCTATTGCTAATCTTCTGCTTTCTGTGGCTGATGGCAGAATGTCCCGTTATGTACGATCCGGTTTTACTGCGCGCCCCACAGAATACTGGGAAATACAGTGGCCACTCCTGAAAAAAGGGCTGTTTGTATCAAACTGATCTATTATTTCGAGTTGGCCAGATAATCCGCTTCTGAACGCAATCTGTTGTAACGAACTAAATCTTCATCATAACGTTTTTTCACGATTTCCTGCTCTTGCTGTTTGGCCAGAATATAACGCTTATTCTCAGCGATCTGCGCTTTTACGTTACGGATATCGTTTAGAACCTGCTCAGTTGGTCTTTGGCCTTTACGTTCCATATCGGCTGCTGAAGCAACGATTTTATCCAGATTAGACTGTAGTTTTTTAATGTGTGCCTCGCGGAGGCTGATCTCGGCATGCAAAGAGGTGAGCTTACCTTCGCGAGCAAGAATGATGTCATCCGCTGAAGCAAATGTATTTAGCAAAAGTTGATCAGACTCTTTCTGCTTTTGAATAGCCAACTGTCTTTCTCGTTCTTCTGCTATTTTTCGATCTTCAGCATCCAGCTCTTCCTGGGTTTTGGCACGCCCTGTTTCCTTGATCGTTACGCCCAGTTTATTCACCTGTTTTGTGTTTTGCTGTGAATATTCAGGTGGAACAGTATTTCCACATTCTCTGATCCCATCACTGTTAGTCCAGCACTTGATTCTGGCATGTGCGGGTGACAAAGAGATTGCGAAGAGTGTTGAGATGATTACTATACGAAGAGTATTTGATGTCATTCTACTTTCCTTTGGTCAGATCTTCCTTAATTTAAGGAATTATCGGCAAAGGTGAAAAAAACTTTAGCACGTCTCTATAAATTAATGGACTACAATAACCAAATCATCCTGTTTATTATTTCGTTTTTCGCGAACCTGTTTTCTGCCTTCGCTGGTGGTGGAGCAGGACTGATCCAGCTACCGGCATTACTGTTTCTGGGTTTGCCATTTTCTGTCGCTCTGGGAACACACAAGCTCGCCAGTGTAGCCCTGGGTGTCGGTGCTACTTTAAGACACCTGCGAGAAAAGAGTCTCGATCTTCGATTTGCCCTGTTTATTCTGGGGACAGGGGTTCCCGGGGTGATCATCGGGGCACATATTATTCTTGACGTGCCAGATCGTTGGGCAGAGGTCGCGTTGGGCTGTCTGACAATTAGTCTGGGAGTTTATTCGTGGCTAAAACCTTCTCTGGGGCAACAAACAGTCGTGATCAATCGAAACCGGCAAGGTTATGTCATTGGAGGAACAGTCTTATTTTTAATCGGTGTACTGAATGGATCACTCACATCGGGCACCGGTTTATTTGTCACACTCTGGCTGGTACGCTGGTTTGGGCTGGAATATAAACGTGCTGTTGCTTACACACTGATCCTGGTTGGCATGTTCTGGAATGGAGCCGGTGCCCTGACGCTGGGGCTGCTCAGTGAAATTCGCTGGGACTGGCTGCCGGCATTATTGCTTGGATCGTTATTGGGCGGCTATGCGGGAGCACATCTTTCTATCATCAAAGGAAATTACTGGATCAAAAGAGTCTATGAATTGATCACCGTGATCATCGGACTGAAACTTATCCTGGGCTAGGAGGTTGTTGGATTCAGGGGATCGCCGCCGTAGACTCTTCCTGAATCCGTCAGCATCCTAGGATTTTTCACCATACTCTTCTCTATAATCCAGCACCTTCTCCAGGTGCTCAGCCATTTCTGGCTTGCCTGAAAGATGTTCGATCAGATCGGTGAGAGAAACGATACTTTCAACCGAGATCTGATGTTGCTGTTCAATTTCCTGTATCGCAGACAGTTCGCCTTTACCACGTTCCTGACGATTGAGTGAGATGATCACTCCCGCCAGCTCAGCGCCCATGCTATTGAAAACCTCAATGGACTCATTGACAGAGGTGCCGGCAGAAATCACATCATCAATAATTAAAACCTTGCCCTGTAACGGTGCGCCGAGGATCATACCGCCTTCGCCATGATCTTTGACTTCCTTGCGGTTCGAGCAATAAGGCACATCACGATCATGATTGACTGCCAGTGCAATAGCGGTTGCCGCCGCCAATGGAATACCCTTGTAGGCAGGACCATAAATCATATCGAATTCAATACCGGAATTGATGATCGCCTGGGCATAATAACCACCAAGGCGAGCCAGTTTTGCCCCGGAGTTGAATAAGCCCGTATTGAAAAAATAAGGGCTTTGCCGACCGGATTTCAGGGTAAAGCTACCGAATTTCAGGACTTCATTTTCGAGAGCAAACTCAATAAATTCTTTTTGATATTCTTGCATGATCTACTTTCGTCTTTTAGAAAGCGTGATAGTCTATCAGGAAATTAACAGGAATCTTTATGAAAATTATCACCGCTAACCTCAATGGTATTCGGGCAGCCCATCGCAAAGGCTTTTTTGACTGGTTGCCGAAACAAAAAGCTGACGTGATCTGTATCCAGGAAACCAAGGCACAGACTCACCAGCTGGTCGATGAAATTTTGTCACCAAAAGGGTTTCATGCCAGCTTTCATGATGCAGAGAAAAAGGGTTACAGCGGTGTGGCTTTATATATGCGAGAACAACCCGATCAAATTATTTCCGGACTGGGTTGGGAAGATTTTGATCGTGAAGGCCGTTTCATTCAGGCTGATTATGGAAACATGAGCGTGATCTCTTTGTACTTACCTTCTGGCTCCTCCAGCGAAGAACGGCAGCAAAGAAAATTCGATTTTATGGATCGGTTTTATCCTGTGCTGGAGTCTATGAGCAAAGATGGCCGGGATTATATTATTTGTGGTGACTGGAATATTGCTCATAAAGAAATAGACCTGAAAAACTGGAAAGGTAACCGGAAAAACTCTGGTTTCCTGCCGGAAGAACGAGAGTGGATGACACAAATTTTTGATGAACTGGGATTTGTTGATGCTTTCCGTGAGATCAATCAGGAACCGGATCAATATACCTGGTGGTCTAATCGTGGTCAGGCCTGGGCCAAAAATGTCGGTTGGCGAATTGATTACCAGATTTTATCGCCGGGTTTAAAAGGCAAAGTACGCTCGACAGAAATCTACAAAGACGAGCGATTTTCTGATCATGCTCCTTTGATCATGACCTATGATTTATAGCGCTTTTCTTATTCAGTGAAAAACTGCTGCTGGAATTTCAATTTGTAAGTTTCTTCACTACCCTCTGGCTGAACCTGAATATCAAACTCCAGTGTTTCTTCATTATGGATCGGAACCTCACCGATATAATAAATTGCTCCCGCATCTTCCAGCTCACGGATCTTGATTTTGCGCATTTGTGCAGTCAGATTGGTTGCTGTTGCAGTTACTTTTGCCTTAACCGGGTGAACTGTCGTTCCTATATGATCTTTTAAGACCGAAATATTTAACAGAGCACGATTTTTACTGCGTGTGATGCCATAAGCTTTCGCAACGGTTGGATCAAGCATTTCCGTATTGATGGCATTGTAATGAATCGTATAATCACCAAAGGTTTGTGATTGTTCAGCACCTGCCGGTATCGAGAAAAAGGTCATGCTTAACAGCGCAGAAATCAGAACGTTTTTTGTATTCATATTTAACTCCTTTTTCTAAATAGACCTTTTACGAGTCAGGTTAGTTCTGCCTGATCTATAAAAGTCGACCGGAACCCAGATCCATTAACGGATGAACCACCAGCATTAAAATTAACTGTAGCAGTATAAAGGCAATTAGCATAGAAAAATCCAGCCCGCCAGTGGGAGGAATTTTACGCCTGATCGGTGCCAGTATTGGTTCGGTCAGACTACTAAGAATTGACGTCATATAGTTGTATGTTCCGGGAGCAACCCAGCTAAGAATAAAAGTGACAAATAATGCAAACATCAACACATAGATGGTCAGCTGGATCAAGGTAGCAATCGCTATAATGATCAAACTACCAACAGGTGGAAGCTGGCCTTTCAGCAGGCCAATGATGATCAATAAAGAAAACTGCAGAATAAATAACAACACCAGAGCGGGCCAGTCGATCCCCTTCATACCGGGAATAATATTCCGTAAAGGTCTTAGTGCGGGTGTGGTGATCTTGAGAATAAACTGGGAAAACGGGTTATGAAAATCTGCACGAAATAACTGAAACAGAAAACGTAATAACACAGCAAGAATATATAATCCAACTATCGTGCTGATCAGAAATGTTAGTGCGTTATTAAAGTAACCCATTTTTTTATACTCCTGATGATTTTTAACCCAGTTCGTTCGACAATTCTTTTGATCGATTTTTTGCCGCTTCCAGTACCTGCTCGAAGATAGCATCAATCTTGTTTTGATCAAGAATATTTAATGCCTGTTCTGTTGTGCCACCAGGCGAGGTCACCTGAACCCGCAATGTTGCGGGATCCTGCGGGCTTTCCAGAGCCATCTTGGAAGCTCCAAAAGCCGTCTGGACGGTTAGCAACCTTGCCTGCTCATCGGACAACCCCATTTTTATGGCCGCTTTTTCCATTGCCTCCATAATCCTGAAAAAGTACGCTGGCCCACTACCCGAAACGGCTGTCACCACATCCATCAGCGCCTCATCATCCAGCCATTCAACGATGCCCACCGCTCGCATGACAGACTCTGCAAGGGCTCGTTGTTCTGCAGTGACATGTTTTGTTGCAAACAGGGCTGTTGCGCCGCTACCAACCATGGCGGGAGTATTGGGCATTGTTCTGACAATGGGCACTTCTTCTCCCAGCCAGGTCGCGATACTTTTTGTGCATATACCTGCAGCAATTGAAATAATCAGAGGCTGGGGGAAATCAATAAAACTTTTTATACTGTTAATCGCCGATTCCATGATCTGCGGTTTGACGGCCAGCACAACGATTTCAGCAGAATTCATGACTTGTTCCGGACTTTCAAACACACTGATCTGATATTCAAGTTTTATCCGCTCTCGCGTTTCAGGATCCGGATCAACCACATAGATTGCCTGTGGAGAATAACCATCAGCGATCAAGCCGGCAATCAGGCAATGACCCATGTTTCCACCACCAATAAACACAATCTTCTGGTGATTCATTATCCTATTCTCCTGTCTTTATTTACGGGGACCAAACAGGGCTGTACCAACCCGGATGATGGTCGCTCCTTCAGCAATGGCCGCTTCATAATCATTCGTTGTGCCCATTGATAGTGTATCAAGATCAAGCCCCTGTTGCCTGAGTGAATCGAGTGCTTTCCGCATCTCATGAAAAGGTCGCCGCTGCTGTTCCATTTCATAGGCCGGTGCGGGTAAAGTCATCAACCCTCGAAGCTCCAGTCGTGGCAGTTCTGCCACCGCAAAAGCAAGCTCTGACAAGGATTCAAAGCTGACGCCTCCCTTGGTTGCTTCACCACTGGTATTTACCTGAAGACAAATTTTCAGGGCATCAAGATCATCTGGCCGCTGGCTGCTTAATCGTTGAGCGATCTTCAATCTGTCAATTGTGTGTACCCAGTCAAAATGCGTCGCAATTTGTCGTGTTTTATTGGACTGGATTCTGCCAATGTAATGCCACTCCAGGTTTCGATGCCGTAGAGACTGGATTTTATCTATCGCTTCTTGCAGATAATTTTCTCCAAAACAGATTTGTCCCTGATCGGCCAGTTTCTCAATCTCAGCGGTCGATCTGGTTTTGCTGACCGCCAGAAGAGTGACACTTTTTTCGGGTCGTCCATATTGTGTTTCAAGGTTCCGTATTTCATCCAGAAACTGTTTGATGCTTTTAATTTCCATGAATATCTATTGTTTAACTTTCGGCACTGACCTCTACAGATTATTGGCGCGTTATTTGCAGTCTCATTTAGCATGACAATAAGAGCTTGTAATGCGTGTCATCTCAGGCTAATTTTTAACTGTTGATAGTAATTATACCGTCATTCGACCAGAAACTATGAGGGGAAATCTTAATGGATATTGGTGAACTACTGGCATTTAGCGTCAAAAACGGCGCGTCTGATCTACATCTTTCGGCAGGTTTGCCGCCGATGATCCGTGTTGATGGTGATGTCCGACGTGTGAATGTTCCTCCAATGGAGCATAAAGAGGTTCATGGTCTGGTCTATGACATCATGAACGATAAGAACCGTAAAGACTATGAGGAATTTCTGGAAACAGACTTTTCTTTTGAAGTTCCGGGGCTTGCTCGTTTTCGTGTCAACGCCTTTAATCAGGAACGCGGTGCAGCAGCGGTGTTTCGTACCATTCCTTCCGAGATTTTATCGCTGGAAGACCTGGGTGCGCCAGCCATCTTCAAGGATATCGCTGATTATCCTCGCGGCATTGTTCTGGTGACTGGCCCTACAGGTTCTGGTAAATCAACAACCCTGGCGGCGATGGTCAACCATAAAAATGAAAGTGAATATGGACATATTTTGACTGTAGAAGATCCCATCGAATTTGTTCATCAAAGTAAGAAGTGTTTGATCAACCAACGTGAGGTTCACCGTGACACACTCGGTTTTAATGAAGCCTTACGATCAGCTTTACGTGAAGATCCCGATACGATCCTCGTAGGTGAGTTACGTGATCTTGAAACCATTCGTCTGGCTCTGACGGCGGCTGAAACAGGCCACCTTGTTTTCGGTACCTTGCATACCAGTTCCGCCGCCAAGACGATCGACCGTATCGTTGATGTTTTCCCAGCCGACGAAAAAGACATGATGCGTGCCATGTTGTCGGAATCTCTGCGTGCTGTCATTAGTCAAACCCTGCTGAAGAAAGTCGGTGGCGGCCGAATTGCTGCTCATGAGATCATGATTGGTACACCCGCCATTCGAAATCTGATCCGCGAAAACAAGGTTGCGCAAATGTATTCCGCGATCCAGACCGGTGCTTCCGTCGGTATGCAAACACTGGATCAATGCCTGCAGGAACTGGTGAATAAAAACCGAATTACCCGTCAGGACGCCAGGGTCAAAGCTGTTAATAAAGATTTATTCTAAGCTGCCGATGACCTGATACAGGTTTAAGCGTTTAGATTAAAAAAACAGCGAGAAATTCAATGGAACGAGAACAAGCGATAGGCTATATGCGGGATCTCCTGCAACTAATGATAGACAAGAAAGGGTCTGATTTATTTATCTCTGTCGGTTTCCCTCCCGCCATTAAGGTTGATGGTGCGATCAAACCGGTGTCGAAAATGAAAATGACGCCTGAAAACACCAAGGCACTGGCTTATGCGATCATGAATGATCGTAATATCAAAGAATTTGAAGCCACCAAGGAATGTAATTTCGCCATTGCACCAAAACCCATTGGCCGTTTTCGTGTTAATGCCCATGTGCAGTCAGGCAGTGTTGGTCTGGTTCTTCGTACGATTGAAACAAAAGTGCCGACCATCGATGGTCTTGGGCTGCCGGAAGTCCTGAAAGATATCGTCATGACAAAACGTGGTCTTGTGATCATGGTCGGTGGCACCGGTAGTGGTAAATCGACCTCCATGGCGGCCATGGTTGATTATCGAAATGAAAATTCACAGGGACACATTATTACGATAGAAGATCCTGTGGAATACGTCCACGAACATAAAGGCTGCATCATTATGCAACGTGAAGTGGGTGTTGATACCGACGACTGGGAGATCGCTCTGAAAAACACCTTGCGACAAGCGCCTGACGTTATCTTACTGGGAGAAATCCGTGATCGTGAAACCATGGAAATGGGTATTCAGTTTGCTGAAACAGGCCATCTTGCCATGGCAACGTTGCATGCCAATAGTGCCAACCAGGCTATGGATCGAATTATTAACTTCTTCCCTGAAGAACGACGCCAACAACTTCTGATGGATCTGTCACTCAATCTTAAAGGGGTTATTTCCCAACGCTTATTAAAAACAGCCAATGGTAAAGGCCGCGTTGCCGCCATTGAGATCCTGTTAAATTCACCATTGATTGCCGACCTGCTGCTGAAAGGAGAGACGCATATGATTAAGGAAATCATGACAAAATCTAATGAACTTGGGATGAAAACTTTCGATCAGGCACTGTTTGATCTCTATGAAGCAGACAAGATTACCTATGAAGATGCATTGAGAAATGCCGATTCCATGAATGAGCTACGACTCCGAATCAAACTGGAGGGTAAGGAAGCCAAGGATGCTGACAAGTTCGCTGGAATAGACAAGATGGAATTGCTTGAGACAGAAGAATCCAGCGGACTGCTTTAACATAATTCAAGTTTTTATCTGAGCATAAGGAAACAATATGGATATTACCCCCTTTCTCAAACTGCTGGTACAGAAAAAAGGCTCTGATCTTTTTTTCACGGCCAATGCCCCGGTTAAAATCAAAGTAGAAGGTGTTATCACCTCGGTCGGCAAAATGAGCCTGACGCCACAACAGGTGGAAGCAGCCGCGTTTAGCATCATGTTTGATCGCCAGCGTGAGGAAATGAAACAAAAATGGGAAACGGATTTCGCCATTGAGCTTGAAGAAGAAAATGCTCGTTTCAGGGTCAATATCTTTCGACAACGTGGCGATATGGCCATGGTCTTGCGGTTAATCCCTAATGAAATCCCAACAGTTGAGGATCTTGGCCTACCGCCTGTTTTAAAACAATTAATTATGAGTAAGCGTGGGCTGATCCTGATGGTTGGCGCCACCGGCTCAGGAAAATCAACAACACTTGCTTCGATGATTTCTTACCGAAATCGTAAAATGCCTGGTCACATTCTGACCATCGAAGATCCCATCGAATATTCACACCCTAACCAGAAATGTATCGTTAATCAACGCGAGGTGGGGGTCGATACGCTTTCCTATGCAGCGGCTCTGAGAAGTGCCATGCGTGAATCACCCGACGTGATTATGATCGGTGAAATTCGTGATCGCGAAACTATGTCCACGGCATTGGAGCTTTGTAATACCGGTCATCTCTGTATCAGCACACTACATGCGAATAATTCCAATCAGGCGATGGAGCGTGTGATTAATCTGTTTCCCCATGAAAGCCATAAACAGTTGTTGATGGATCTCTCTATCAATTTGCGAGCCGTCATGTCGCAACGCCTGGTCACAAATACAGAATCAAAACGTCTTCCTGCCGTAGAGATCATGATCAACAATCCACATATTGCCGATCTCATACTCAAGGGACAACTGGGCGATATTAAAGAAGCGATGGAAGAAAGTGGATCCAGTGGTATGCAAACCTTCGATGCCGCCTTGCATCAATTATATGCCGATGGTCGTATCGATCTGGAAGAAGCTTTAAGCAATGCGGACTCCAGAACCAACCTCGAAGCAAAAATAAACTTCAGCTGATTTTTTGGTCACAGCCGAATATGCTAATCTTGACGCATGAAAAGAGTCTATTCTTCCAGCGATAATATTCTGATCGGCTTTCTTAGCGGCATCCTTGAAGATCAAAAAATAAAGTTCCTGATAAAAAATGAAACCCTGCAGGGCGGCATAGGCGAGATACCGGCACATGAAGCCTGGCCAGAGATCTGGGTGATAAATGACAGTGACGAACAACTGGCGAAAGCCCTGATCGAACAGGCGTTGACTCCTGAAAAATGGCAA
>JALSSM010000309.1 GCA_026984275.1 Gammaproteobacteria bacterium | reverse complement strand
GGAAAATCATTTGTAACTATATGATTATTATATTGTGGCGTGTGAAAAGACGTCACTTGTCTTTTATCACAGGGAAGGTGGTGCATCATGGCTCAAAAGTCTCCTTTGTTGTCTTCGGTTCGAGAGAAGTTGCGTGTTAAGCATTATAGTATCCGAACGGAGCAATCGTATGTTTACTGGATAAAATATTACATTCGTTTCCATGGAACCCGTCATCCGGCTGAAATGGGTGCAAGTGAGATAGAGTCATTTCTGACTCATCTTGCGGTTGATCGTAAAGTTACGGCATCCACTCAAAATCAGGCTTTATCCGCTATTTTGTTTTTGTATCAGAAAGTGTTAGAGATCGATTTGCCTTACCTGGAAGATGTTACACGGGCTTCAAAACCATCTCGTTTACCGACGGTGTTTACACCCAGGCAGGCGATGGAGGTGATCAATGGGTTGCCGCAGCAATATATTCTGATGGCGGAGTTGATGTATGGTGCTGGGTTGCGAGTGATGGAGTGTGTACGTTTGCGGGTGAAAGATGTTGATTTTGATTACTCACAGATTATTGTTCGTTCAGGCAAGGGAGCAAAGGATCGTGTCACGCTATTGCCTGACCGATCAGTGGCTGCTTTGCAAGCGCAAATAGAAAAAGTCCGTGTATTGCATGAGCGGGAATTGGAGCAAGGGTTTGGTCGAGTTTATTTACCATTTGCTCTGGAGAGAAAATACCCGAATGCAAACCGGGAGTTTGGGTGGCAATATGTATTTCCGGCCGCCAGACGATCAGTTGATCCGCGTTCTGGTTTTGAACAACGTCATCACTTTGGTGAGCAGTCTTTACAACGTGCTGTGAAAAAATCGATTCTGGCCTCTGGCATCAATAAGCAGGCTTCCTGCCACACTTTCAGACATTCTTTTGCCACGCATCTGCTGGAAAATGGCTACGACATCCGTACTGTTCAGGAATTGATGGGACATAAGGATGTGCGAACTACTCAGATCTACACGCATGTGATGAACAAGGGGGCTAATGCCGTCATGAGTCCGTTGGATGCCTGATCAGTCGCTCTTTGTTTTCTCATCACCAGAAAATAAACGGGCAAGCAAAAAATCGGTTTTAATTGAAATCTGAACCCTGATTATCTAAGCTGGAAAGACCCTGTAGCGGAAGATAAGACCTGTTTATGCCTCACCACGTCTTCATTGTTATGCCTTTCGGAACCAAAGAAGGGATCGATTTCAATAAAATCTATTCAGATTTGATCAAACCTGCGCTTGAAGAAGCTGGACTGGAACCCTTTCGTGCGGATGAAGAAATCATGCCCGGTGATATTCGTGCGGATATGTTTCAGGAATTGTTGATGGCCGATCTGGTGGTGGCTGATCTTTCTATTAATAATCCGAATGCCTGGTATGAACTGGGTGTGCGACATGGTTTGCGGGCAAGGGGGATTGTTCAGATCAGGAGTAATGAAAGTGGCCGGTTGCCGTTTGATGTCAGTGTTGATCGGACGATTAAATATCATTTGAAAGAGGGGATTCCTGATGCGGATTTTCTTGATCAGGATAAAGCGCTGCTGGGAAGCATTGCACAGGAAACATTGCAGTCCTGGAAAGGTAAGTCCACCAGTCCGGTTTATCAATATTTGCCTTACCTGAAGGAGCCTGACTGGAAATCTTTGCGTGTCGGAAAGGCGAATGAGTTTTGGGATCAATATGAAAAGTGGCAATCTCTGATTGATGTGGCTCAAAAGAAAAGTCGTCCCGGTGATATTTTAGTGCTTGCCGAGGAAGCATCAACGAATGCACTACAGCTTGAAGCGTATCGATCGGCGGGATCAGCTTTACTCGAACTTGGACAGTTTACCTATGCGCTGGAGCAGATCGAGAAAGCGCTGGAGATGGATGAAAATGATCTCAGTAGTGCTCAGATGAAAGCCATTATTCTGGGTCGTCTGGGCAGGATGGAAGAGGCCGAAGAATGGTTGGGGAATTTGCTGGAAGATCATCCTGAGGATGCTGAAACCTGGGCTTTGTACGGTCGTCTGGAAAAAGAACGCTGGGTCTCGTCATGGAAAGACGACAGCCATAGCCCTGATCAGATGAAGCAGATTGCGATTGATGAGGCCGCACAATTGAGTGCGGCGGTGAAT
>JALSSM010000308.1 GCA_026984275.1 Gammaproteobacteria bacterium | reverse complement strand
ATGCCCACTCCCGACAAACTGCATTGCTTGTTAAAAAACTCGCATGACTGGAAGAAACAAATGATCGGAAGACTTCGGGGTATTCTGCTGGAAAAACAACCGCCACAACTGCTGATCGATGTGCAGGGTGTCGGATACGAAGTCGAAGCTCCGATGACGACCTTTTACAAACTTCCAGAGATCAATCAGGAAGTATTGCTGTTTACTCATCTGGTTGTGAGAGAGGATGCACAGCTTTTATTTGGTTTTTTCAGTGAAGAAGAACGCCGTCTGTTTCGAACTCTGATCAAAGTGAATGGTGTCGGTGCGAAAATGGCTGTCACCATCCTGTCCGGTATCGAAGCACAGGAGTTCGCAAATTGTATTCACGAAAGCGACACCGCGAGGCTGGTAAAACTTCCCGGCATCGGCAAAAAAACCGCTGAAAGATTAATCGTAGAAATGCGTGACAAACTGGATAACTGGGAAATAACAATAACAAGCACAGGAGCAACGAAAACACCCAGCCCCTCAACTCTGGAGAACGATGCGGTAAGCGCTCTGGTTTCTCTCGGTTACAAACCTCAGGAAGCGAGTAGATTGATCTCTAATATAGAGATCGAGGGCTTAAGTAGTGAAGAAATCATTCGACAGGCACTGAAATCAACACTAAGCCGTTAGGGTACTTTTGTGAAACAGAAACTACGAAAATTGTTTTCCCCCATTCTGAATATTTTTGAATCAGGTACCGATCCTTTTATTTACAAGCCATCACATCGAACTATTTTGGTGATTATGGGGTTTCTTTTTTCCGGCCTTGCAGTGTTAGTCTTTTTTCTCGCGCAAGGAAAAGATCCTGGTTATTTATTTCCGGTTGTGATCTTTGGCGGTGCCGGATTTTTAAGTTTGCTGATCGGTTTCCTTGGTACTGATCGAGCCGTGTCGAAAATCTGGGGATCTCGCTAAAACTATTTCTAATCTTTCCCGGCTTTCTTTCTGGCTGCTTTTTTCGGTCTGCCTTTAGACTGGCTTCGCCCCTTTGTTCGACTGCCTGACTCTCCTTCTCCCTTATAGACAGAAATATTCAGACGTTGTCCCGATACCCAGGCTTTTTTCAGGTCATTAAAAACCTCTTTGGGCATTCCTTCTGGTAAATCAACCAGGCTATGATCATCCCGAATACTGATACGTCCAATATACTGGCTATCGATACCCGCTTCATTCGCAATTGCACCAACAATATTCCCCGGTCTGACATCATGATTATTTCCTACTTCGAGTCGGTAACGAATCATGCCTTCTTCTGGTTTAGAATCTTTTCTGGAAGAGGTTGAACGATCACGTTCTTTACGTGGCTTTCTTTCTCCATCATTTCTGTCTTTATGACGACTATTTTTTTCTTTCTGCTTTGGCTGGTTCTTCAAAAGAAATGGTGTATCACCTTGCAGCAGGTGCGCAAGTGCGGCTGCAATCTCTTCTCCCGGGACATTATGTTCCTGCTGATATTCTTCGATCAGGTCTGAAAAGAAACTCAGATCTTCAGATGCCAAGGTGTCAGTAATGCGTTGCTTAAACTGAATGATGCGTTTGTCATTGATCACCTCAGTGGAAGGAAGTTCCATTTTATCGATCTTTTTGCGGGTCGCTTTTTCTATTGCGCCGAGCATGCGTTTTTCTCGGGGTGCCACAAACAGGATTGCATCACCTTCCCGACCCGCACGGCCTGTGCGTCCAATACGATGTACATAGGCTTCTGTGTCTGTTGGAATATCGAAATTAATGACATGGCTGATCCGCTCAACATCAAGACCACGGGCAGCAACATCCGTCGCGACCAGTAAATCCAGTTGGCCTTTTTTCAGACGATTGACCGTTCGCTCTCGCTGATTTTGTGGGATGTCGCCATTCAGTGCAGCAGAGGCATAGCCACGTGCTTCCAGTTTTTCAGCTAACTCTACGGTTGCTGTTTTGGTGCGCACAAAAATGATCATTGCTTCGAAAGTTTCGGCTTCAAGAATACGGGTCAGGGCTTCCAGCTTATTATTCATTCCATTGACCATGCAAAAGCGCTGGCGAATCGTTTCTGCCGTCGTGGTTTTAACCTTGATCGTAATCTGCTCAGGTTCGTTCAGATATTTTGTTGCAATACGACGGATTAGCTGTGGCATGG
>JALSSM010000307.1 GCA_026984275.1 Gammaproteobacteria bacterium | reverse complement strand
GCCTCCTCGTCGGAACGAGGATATAGTTCTATGAAACGATCACAGTCTTTCCTGATCTGTTGATTCAGCTCACTCCCATCACCGGGCTCAAGCGAATAGCAATAAACCTCAAACTCATGCCGATTATGCAGTGCATAAATTCCTGCCGTGTTTCTTACGACGGAATCCTGATTAAATGATCTCGCCAGATAACCAATTCTTAATCGCTCCGGTTTGGTCATGAATTTATACTGAAAGACAGCCTGATCTTTACTGGCATCAATAGCAATAAACCGGGCGAGTTCAAGACAGAGTAAAGTATCGATTCCAGCCAAACATGCTGCTTTTAATAACATCATATCGGCATCGGATGCTGTAATACGTTCTACCTTTTCAAGATAACTTTGCAGGGCAATCAAATACTCTGATCGATTGTGCCAATCACAAACTTTCAGACGTTTTTCAGCCAGAGATAAATACAGCAACAAAGGATTAGCCTGCATTCCAGACGGTAAATTCAGGATCTGTAGTGCCAGCATTTCACCCAGTTTTGCTGGATCGATTGACTCAGCCAGAGCAAAACTTTCTTCAGCTTCTTCGTAACGTCCAAGTCCGGCTTTCGACATGGCTAAAAGAATCATTGACTGAATATTATCTGGTTCAATGATCAGTGCCTGTTCAATGGCATTCAGTGCTTCGTCAAAGCGATTCATTGTCAATAAAGCCGATGCCTGAAGAATCAGTGGATTAGCTTCCGGGACAAGTTCTGCCAGTTGTCTGGCGTCAGCTAATGCTTCATCTGACCGTCCCAACCTGGCTAATACAATCGATCGACTTTCAAGAGCAATTGGTGAATACGGATCCTGCTTCAGCACCAGGTTCAGAGCTTCCAATGCTTCACTATAGTAGGCTCCCTGAAATAATAAACTGGCATAATTGGTCAGGGATTTCGAGTTTCCCGGATCAATTTTCAATGCCTGGCGAGTGACCTCCATGGCTTCATCTGTTCGCCCCAGATCAGAGAGCATATTAGCCTTAGCATTCTGTGCAGCCACATTTTCCGGATCAAAATGAATCGCTCGTTCAAATGCCAGCATAGCCGCTTCGACCTTATTTAAACGATGCCGGCAGACGCCCAGTGAAAACCAGGCCTCAGAATTTTCTGGAGCCTGTGCACAACATTCTGACAAGATCTTCTCTGCCTGCTGGAACAGATTAGCATTTAGCAGTTGCTTCCCTTCTTGTAATTCATCCGTAATGTCGATCATTATAAACCCTATATTACTTTATATATCAATGAGTTGTATATTCTTATTGAAATATCACTTTAATATATGTTATTATCTGCATAATTACTCAAGATTTTACAGAACCATCGGCTTGTTGCCAGTTAACTATGGTTACGACCCGTGTGATAAGGAAAGTGTTGTCGATTCCTGTTAAGAAATCACCGACACGCCTTAAGCCTGAAAAAGTTTGGAACTTTCATAAATTCAGGCCTTCTAAATTAGGGAAAAGAGGGGTAATACTTATGCTCGCACCAAAACCTGCCATTTGTGGAAATGGCCATGCAGCCATGCAACGTACTTACGATGTTGATAAACATCTGATGGTTGAAGATAAAAAATCTCAAACTAAACAAACAGAAAAGACCAGAAAAAAGAAGGGCAAACACTAAACACTCATTGTTTTCCTCCTTGTTTTAGGATACCTCTGATCAGGGGTGTCCTGTTTCTTTTTATCTAGTCCTTTTGGCTATCTTTACATAGAATAATTTGTGGCGTAATGTTTTAGCCACAATTTTGTGATCACTGTCACCCAAGATGAGTAGTCCATCATGAATAAAAAAAAACCACTATTCCTGATCAGCATTTTTTTTCTTTTTTCTTTTAATTCATATGCAGAAACACCAGCCAATTCAACGGAAAGGCAAATTGAGTCATTAGTTTTTACCTGCTATACCTGCCATGGAACAGATGGTGAAAGCCCCGGTGAAATTCCCTCTCTAAAAGGAAAGTCAGCAGAAAAGATCAAAGAAAAACTACTGGCCTTCAGACAGGATCAGGACCAACCAACGATCATGAACCGTATCGCTAAAGGCTATTCCGAAGACGAGATCAACAGAATTGCAGACTACCTGGCGGCTATGAAATGAACCATAAAAATAACAGAAGAAAGT
>JALSSM010000306.1 GCA_026984275.1 Gammaproteobacteria bacterium | reverse complement strand
CGGGTTTGCCAGCGCAACTGCCTCGTATCCTGTAACTAAGCCAGCCTGCATTTGGGGTTCAACAAAACTGTATGTAATCGCTTCCTGATAACCTCTTGCGATCAGGATTGAACGTAAATTGTTTAAATCAATTTTTGATTCTTCTCGTACCTTGATCGCCATCGAAACAACTGGCTGATGAGCTGGCAAAGCATCATATCCTTCTACTCTGGCAATTTCCTCGATCAGATCAGCCTCAATCGCGATGTCGAATCGATGGGATGGCGGTATAACAGTCCAGCCTTTATCACCAGCCTCAACCGTCATCCCCAGACGTTTGAGACTATTCTCGATATAGGCATCATCAAATTCGACACCCAGTAATCGTGAAATCTGCTCTTTTCGCAGCAAGATCGATGATTTTGATGGAAGATTCTTATCGTTGCTTTTAACAACAACTGGGCCCGCCTTACCTCCACAAATATCCAGCATTAACTGAGATGCTCGTTCAATAGCAATTGTTTGTAATTGAAAATCCACACCTCGTTCAAAACGGTGCGAAGAATCAGTCTGAACTTTGTATCTTCTGGCTTTTCCGGCCACTTCTGATGGCGTAAAAAAAGCACTTTCAAGAAAGATATCCTGAGTCTGATCGGTCACCGAAGAATCAAGACCGCCCATAATTCCAGCTAAAGCCAGTGCTTTCTGTTGATCGGCAATCACCAGTGTATCTTGGTTTAATTCGATATCCTGATCATCGAGCAAAGTTAATTTCTCGCCTTCTTCAGCATTCCTGACAACAATGCCGCCATTTAACTTGCTGAGATCAAAAGCATGCAGAGGTTGCCCAAGTTCCAGCATGACATAATTCGTAATATCCACGACCGGCTGGATTGATCGCAGACCACTTCGGCGCAGTCGCTCCTGCATCCATAATGGCGTTTCTACATTAGCATTGATCTCTGAAATGACACGCCCAACATAATTCGGACAAGCCTCAGGAGACTGAATGTCGATCGGAAAAGTTTGATCTGAAGTGACCTGTACAGGAGTGATTTCAGGTTCTGTGACATCCGCCTGACTTAAAACACCCACATCTCTGGCAATACCACGTAAGCTGAAACAGTCACCGCGGTTAGGTGTCAGATCGACTTCAATCATCGCATCCTCAAGATCAAAATATTCACGAAGATCCTGACCGAGTTTTGCATCTGAAGAAAGCTCCATAATGCCTTCTGCTTTTTCTGCCAAACCTAATTCAGATGCTGAACTCAACATCCCAAAAGATGGAACACCTCGTAATTTAGCTTTTTTGATCTTCATACCGCCAGGCAACACAGCACCTACAGTGGCGAGAGCAGTGATCAAGCCTTCTCGGGCATTGGCAGCACCACAAACGATATCGACAGGTTCATCGCCACCAAAATCAACTTTACAAAGTTGTAATTTATCGGCATCTGGGTGAGGTTCGGCTGAAATTATTTTCGCAACAACGACACCTGAAAATTCAGGCGCTGCCGGAGTGACACTGTCCACTTCCATGCCGCCCATGGTTAACAGATCAGTTAGTTCATTTGTAGAAAGTGAAGGGTTTACCCACTCTCTTAACCATTTTTCACTGAATTTCATAGCCTTACCTGAACTGCCTCAAAAAGCGGAGATCATTTTCAAAGAACAGACGTAGATCGTTGACCCCATAACGCAACATCGCTAACCGTTCGACACCAAGTCCGAATGCCAGTCCCGTATATTTTTCATTATCAATACCAACGGAATTGAAAACATTCGGATGCACCATGCCGCAACCAAGAACTTCCAACCAACCTGTTTTACTACAAACTCGACAACCTTCACCACCACACATGACACATTGAATATCGACTTCTGCCGAAGGCTCAGTAAATGGAAAATAAGAAGGTCGAAAACGAAGTAGAAGATCTTCCTGTTCAAAAAAGGCTCGCAGGAAATCCTGGATCAGCCCTTTTAGATCCGCAAAACTGACATTTTCATCCACCATCAGCCCTTCCACCTGATGGAACATCGGCGTATGAGTCAGATCAGAGTCGCAACGATAGACCCGCCCGGGTGCAATAATCTTAAACGGAGGTTTCTGATTTTCCATTGTCCGGATCTGAACAGGCGAAGTATGAGTTCGTAAGACGGTATGTTCATCAATATAAAACGTATCATGCATGGCACGCGCGGGATGATCAGCCGGGATATTCAGTGCCTCGAAATTATGGAAATCATCTTCAATTTCAGGACCTTCTACCACGTCAAACCCTGCAGGGATCAATAAGGATTTGATACGTTCAAGTGTCCGTGTCACCGGATGCAGACCACCGTTTTCCTGGCCACGCCCCGGAAGCGTGACATCCACTGTTTCAGAAGCCAGTTTTTGATTAAGAATAGCCGTTTCCAGACCTTCTTTTCGAGCCTGAATGGCATCGGAAACCTCGACCTTCGCCGCATTGATCGTCTGACCAGCTTCACGCCGTTCTTCTGGTGGTAATTGGCCAAGCTGTTTCAACAGTGCTGTCAATTCACCCTTTTTGCCCAGATATTGAATCCTAAGTTGATCCAATGTCTCGAGATGATCAACGTCCTTAATGGCTTGAAGTGCATCTTTGACAACTTTTTCGATGTCGCTCATTTTTATATTTTTCTAGTCGGAAACAAAATGGGGAAAGGTGATAAGCCTTTCCCCAGTCTCTACAAATTCGATTTTGCGCGCAAGGCACAAAACGGAATTAAGCTGCCAGTGCGTTCTTAGCCTGTTCAGCCAGATGACTGAATGCGGTCGCATCATTAACAGCCAGTTCTGCAAGCATTTTGCGGTCAACTTCAATTTCAGCCTTTGACAAGCCATTCATGAAACGACTGTAGGACAATCCATTCAATCTCGCTGCAGCATTAATACGAGCAATCCATAAGGCTCTGAACTGGCGCTTACGTTGACGTCGGTCACGATAGGCATATTGACCGGCTTTAGTCACAGCCTGAACCGCTACGCGATATACGTTTTTACGACGTCCTCGATAGCCTTTCGCCTGCGCGATAACCTTCTTATGTCTGGCGTGTGCTGTGACGCCTCTTTTAACTCTTGGCATGTCTTAATTCCTCTGTGTTCTGATCTCTATTTCTGATCCCTTACGAGCCTTATCGGCTATAAGGCAACATTTTGTCGACTATTTTCTTGTCAGCCAGACATAAAACAATATTTTCTCTCAACTGGCGTTTACGTTTCGGACTCTTCTTCGTCAGAATGTGGCTTGTAAACGACTGGCGATGTTTGATTTTACCAGACGCTGTGCGTTTAAAACGTTTCGCTGCGCCACGGTTAGTTCTGATTTTAGGCATTTCTTCTATTCTCCAATACTCATTAATTCTTTTTCGGTGCAATCACCATCACCATCTGACGACCTTCTGTTTTGGGATATTGTTCAACTGTTCCCAACTCCGCAAGATCTTCTTCAACTCTTTTCAATAATTCCAGGCCGATTTCCTGATGAGCCATTTCGCGACCTCTGAAGCGCATGGTCACTTTTACCTTATCGCCGTTATTAAGAAATTTGGTCAAATTTCTTAATTTAATATTGTAATCACCAATATCCGTCCCTGGTCGAAACTTGATCTCTTTGATCTGTACCTGCTTCTGCTTTTTCTTGGAGGCATTACGTTTTTTGCTTTGTTCAAATTTGAACTTACCAAAATCCATGATACGACAAACAGGTGGCTCGGCATTTGGTACGATCTCGACCAGATCCTTACGGCTCTCAGCAGCAGCCTGCTTTGCCTCTTCCAGTGTAACAACTCCAACCTGTTCTCCATCCGCACCAATAAGGCGAACCTTCGGGGCGGAGATCGCGTCGTTTACGCGATTCTTTTTATCAGCAGCGATATTCTATTCCTCCAAAACAACATGACCGCGCGTAGCAATATCCCTTTTCAAATGATCTTCAAACGCTTCAAGGGTCATTACACCGAGGTCTTCTCCACCTCGAGTACGCACGGCCACAGTACCATTTTCAATTTCCCGATCACCTGTTACCAGCATGTAGGGAACTCGTTGTAAAGTGTGCTCGCGGATTTTAAGCCCGATCTTCTCATTTCTCAAGTCCGAAATGACTCGAAACCCCTGTTTTTGCAAAGATTCTGTCACTTTTGTCGCATATTCGGCCTGAGAATCGGTAATATTGATAATCACAGCCTGTGTCGGCGCTAACCAGGTTGGAAATGATCCGGCATGTTCTTCGATCAAAATCCCGATAAATCTTTCCAGCGATCCAAGGATGGCTCTGTGTAACATCACCGGTGTTTGACGACTGCCGTCTTCGGCAACATATTCTGCCCCCAGACGTCCCGGCATGGAAAAATCAACCTGAATCGTTCCACACTGCCAGACCCGGCCAATACAATCCTTCAATGAGAATTCTATCTTCGGACCGTAAAATGCGCCTTCACCCGGCTGCAAATCCCATTCCAGTTTTTTGTCGTTGAGTGCTTGTTCCAGCGCCTTTTCTGCTTTATCCCACACTTCGTCACTACCGACACGTTCTTCCGGTCGAGTCGAAAGTTTGATGATGATCTCCTTGAAACCAAAGTCTTCATAGACTTCATAGAGTAGATCAATAAAGTCAGAGACTTCCGACTGGATCTGATCTTCAGTACAGAAAATATGCGCATCATCTTGCACGAAATTTCTGAGCCGCATCAAACCATGTAAAGTCCCTGATGCTTCATTCCGATGACAAGATCCAAACTCCGCCATACGTAGTGGCAGATCACGATAACTTTTTATACCACGATTATAGATCTGCACATGACACGGACAGTTCATTGGCTTCACCGCATAGTCACGATTTTCCGAACTGGTGGTAAACATATCCTCACGGAATTTCTCCCAGTGACCAGATTTTTCCCACAAACTGCGATCAACCAGTTCCGGCGTATGCACTTCTGTATAGCCATGCAGACGGATCTTGTTGCGGATATAGTTTTCTACTTCTTTATAAATTGTCCAGCCTTTGTCATGCCAGAAGATCATGCCCGGCGCTTCTGGTTGAATATGGAAAAGATCCTGCTGCTTCGCCAATTTACGATGATCACGTTTTTCAGCTTCTTCAAGACGGTGCAGATAGGCTTTCAGTTCCTTCTTATCCGACCAGGCAGTGCCATAAACTCGCTGCAACATTTCATTATTTGAATCGCCACGCCAGTAGGCTCCCGCCAGCTTCATCAATTTGAACACTTTGATCTTACCCGTACTCGGTACATGAGGACCACGGCACAAATCGATAAAATCACCCTGCTTATATAAAGACAGATCTTCATTAGTTGGAATCGACTCTATAATTTCGGCCTTATATTCCTCACCCATGTCACGGAAAAACTTAACCGCTTCATCACGCCCCATAACCGTACGCTCGATCTGAAAATCCTGCTTCGACAACGCTTTCATTTTCTTTTCGATAGCCTGTAAATCTTCTGGAGTAAAAGGTCGTTCATAAGCAAAGTCGTAATAAAAACCATCTTCGATCACAGGACCAATAGTCACCTGGGCGGTTGGAAACAACTCTTTGACGGCCTGTGCCAGCAAATGGGCACAACTGTGACGGATAACATCAACACCTTCTTCATCTCTGGCTGTGACAATCGCAAGTTCGACATCTTGATCAATCGTGTAAGAAGTATCGACAAGCCGACCGTCAACCTTGCCAGCCAATGCGGCACGAGCTAAACCTTCACCAATCGATGCGGCGACATCATGAACGCTTACAGGGTGATCAAATTGACGCTGACTACCGTCGGGAAGTGTAATCGTTGGCATGTTCTATCTCCATCGTGATCAATACGAAAGATCATCTTCAGGTTAAAAAATAAAAAAGCACCGTTTTGGGTCGGTGCTTCAGGAATATCTGGTAGGCACGAGTGGATTCGAACCACCGACCCCCACCATGTCAAGGTGGTGCTCTAACCAACTGAGCTACGCGCCTGTTATCAACAGGGCGTGAAGAATACAATAAATGAATTTGTTAGGCTAGTGCTTAGTTATTTTTTCGCTGAAGGATCGACGAAGTAATTAACTGAATCTCCAAAGTTCAGGTAGGAAAGGATATCTGAAGTCACCTCGTTGCGACGAATAGTTTCTTCGATCTTCAGATCACCTTCCTCAGTCAAGTCAATGATCGCTGCTTCTTCTTTGGGAATATTTGCATTATAAATGACCACTTGTGGATGTAGCAGATCTTCATGATTCACCGCTGTTACACCGGCAATCGAGCCGTCTGATAATCTGACCAGCGTCCCCGGAGGATAAACACCTAGCCGGTTAATAAAGATCGAAAGTATATTCTTATCAAATTTTTCCTGCGCATACATATGAGCCATTGCTTCGTATGGTGTTAGCAATTTTACATTTTGTGGGCAATTACAATAATCATCATAAGCATTCGTCACTGCAACAATCTTGCTTAGTTTGCTGATCTGACTGGATGTCAGTTTATTTGGGAAACCACTGCCATCTTCATATTCATGGTGTTGTTCGATAATTTCGATCACCGCTTTCGGTAATCGACCAATTCTTTTAGCCAGATCAGCGCCATAGCTGGGATGTAGTTCATAAACCTTTCTTTCAACATCCGTCAGTGGGGATGTTTTGCGCAGAATCTTATCGGGTACTTTAAGTTGCCCGAAATCATGCAGCATGGCTCCCACTCCCAGATGATTCATTTCCATATCATCCAGTCCCAACTCTTTACCCACGATCAACGATAACATGGTGACATTAACAACATGAAAATAATTGCTTTCATCCTGTCCTTTCATGTTAACCAGTTGAACCGTCGCATCCTGATCCTGAAGTACTGTTCCGACAATCTCTCCGACAATATTTTCTGCTGCCTTCAATGATTCTCTGGGGCGGGCACGCATATCCTGCATTAAATTTTTGACCGCACCAGCAGATTCTGTAAAGGCTTTTTCACAACGATTCAGACTGACTCGACGTGATTTTTGTTGTCTGATCCGACTTTCTTTCTCAGCAGGGTCTTCTTCTGAAATCTCAACAAAAACAGGATCTTCTTCCTGAAATTCAACTTCGACAGGTTCCTCAACGGCAAAAAAATCATCTGGAATATCAACTTTTTCAGATTCAGTTGAGACAACATCACTACGCTCAGGGTCATAGTCAATGGTCTTCAAGCCCATCTTGTGAAGAATCCGGATCTGTTTCCTGGTTTTAATCTTGAACGAACGAAGCATGAACGGAGAATCCATCCACGAACCATCGAGTCGGATGAAATGTCCGACTTGTAATTGTTCTACGGGTATTCTTTGTAGCGACACCGCTAGTTATTCCATGAAACTTTCAACATTTCATAAATAGCGGCAAATTGGTGTGGATCTTGAGATCCATCAGGCTTCAACCTTGATAGCTGATCACACTACGAGGATATCAGAAAGTTTAGTGTGAAAATAAAGAAATTAGTTGTTTGCTGAAGGATCAATAAAGTAGTTCATGGAACCACCAAAATTCATGTAGGCAAGAATTTCTTTTGGAGCTTCATTGCGTCGTACCGCTTCTTCAACGCTCAGATCTTTCTCTTCTGATAATTCAATGATCATAGCCTCGTCTTTTGGGACTTCCTCATCATATAAAATCACCTGTGGATTCAACAGATCATCATGATTAACCCCTGTTACGCCAGCAAATGAACCGTCTGATAACTTCACCAGAGTGCCGGGAGGATAGACACCCAGCCGGTTAATAAAAATTGACAGGATATTTTCATCATACTTAGTCTGAGAGTACATAAGCGACATGGCTTCATAAGGCGTTAATTGCTTTTTATTTCTCGGACTATTGCAGTGATCATCATAAGCAGCGGTAATAGCAACTATCTTACTCAGCTTACTGATTTGTTCTGATTTCAACTGATTAGGAAAACCAGTACCGTCTTCATGCTCTCGATGTTGCTCAATGATCTGGATCACCTCTTTATCCAGATTACCATGCTTTTTCGCCAGTTTGGCCCCGTACTGTGGGTACATTTGATAAGTTCTTAGTTCAATCTCATTCAATGGCGAAGTTTTTCGCACGATCCTTTCCTGGATCTTCATTTTCCCCAGATCATGAAGCATGGCACCTGCTCCAAGTTGTTTCATCTCAAGGTCATCCAGGCCAAGCTCCTTTCCGACGATCAAAGACAACATGGTGATATTGACGAGATGATGGTGACTATTTTTATCTTGCCCTTTAATGTTAATCAGTTGCATGGTCGTGTTCTGATGACCCATCGCATCACTGACGATATCATCAACCAGTTTTTCGGTTGCCACCAGGGTTTCCTTTGGTTGAGCGCGCATGTCGCCCATCAGATCATTGACATTATTGACAGAATTCTTGAAGGCTTTTTCACAACGATGCTGGCTCAGCCGACGTTCCTTCAACTTTTCAAGCCGTCGGGTTCTATCCTGATAAGCCTGTTGAATGGCTTTTTTATCTGTCTCTTCAGCGACAGCTACAGGTTCAGGAGTTTCAGCTTCTACCGTTTTCTCAGGTGCCTCAGGCTTTGCCGCTTTTACCTTACTTTTAGCAGGGTCATAGGAAATTGTCTTCAGCCCCAGATCAATAATGATCTTGATCTGTTTTTTATTTTTTATTTTGAATGATCGGAACAGGAATGGATAATCCTTCCACGATCCATCAAGCTGGATATAATGCCCAACCTGTAATTGTTCAACGGGTATTTTCTGCAAGGCCACCGCTATTTGTTCCATGAAACTTTCAACATTTCATTAATAGCGACAATTTAAGAGAGATCTTGAGGAGGTTTAGATGCCCTGTTTCAACCCTTGATCACGTAAACGTTCTATTTCGTCACGCATCCTTGCCGCTTCTTCAAACTCTAAATCACGAGCATGCCGATACATCTGATCTTCCATCTGTTTTAGTTTTTTCATCAACACATCAGTGGGTAGAATCGTATAATCTGCGCTTTCTTCAGCAACTTTTTTCGCACTTTTTTGTGCCGGAGAATCTGCACGAGCACCTTCCATAATATCTGCCACTGCCTTTTTTATGCCTTTCGGTGTAATCCCGTGTTCTTCATTGAATTCAAACTGTACTTTACGTCGTCGTTCAGTCTCATCAATAGCACGTTTCATTGAACCTGTAATCTGATCAGCATAAAGAATGGCCTTGCCTTCAAGATGTCGAGCTGCTCGACCAATGGTCTGAATTAAGGAGCGATCTGATCGCAGGAATCCTTCTTTATCGGCATCCAGAATTGCAACCAGGGAAACTTCAGGAATATCCAGTCCTTCACGCAACAGGTTGATGCCGACCAGTACATCAAAAACTCCCAGACGCAGATCACGAATGATCTCAACCCGCTCGACCGTATCAATATCTGAATGCAGGTAGCGAACCTTGATCCCGTGCTCGGCGAGATAATCCGTCAAATCTTCTGCCATTCTTTTGGTCAATGTTGTCACCAGAATACGTTCCTGCTTTTCCACACGAACCGTGATTTCAGATAGCAGATCATCAACCTGAGAAGCAACCGGTCTGACCTCGACAGGCGGGTCAAGTAATCCGGTGGGTCGAACAATCTGCTCCACAACCTGTCCTGATTTTTCATCTTCATAGGGGCCTGGTGTTGCTGACACAAAGATCGTCTGCGGTGCAATCTGCTCAAACTCATCAAAACGCATGGGCCGATTATCCAATGCTGAAGGTAACCGAAAACCATATTCCACCAGATTCATTTTTCGTGATCGATCGCCTTTATACATCGCCCCCAGTTGTGGAATGGTGACATGGCTTTCATCAACAATTAGCAAAGCATTATCAGGTAAGTAATCAAAAAGACAGGGGGGAGCCTCACCCGGTTTTCGGCCAGATAAATAACGGGAATAATTTTCGATGCCCTGACAATATCCAATTTCGAGGATCATCTCGATATCAAAACGGGTACGCTGTTCGAGACGCTGACGCTCCACCAGTTTATTAAGATCCTCAAGTTCTTTTAGTCGATCATCCAGTTCATCCTTGATTTGATCAACCGCACCGAGCATCACTTCTCTCGCTGTGACATAATGCGTCTTGGGATAAATAGTCAGTCGTGGAACTTGCCTTAGAACTTCACCGGTGAGTGGATCAAAATAA
>JALSSM010000305.1 GCA_026984275.1 Gammaproteobacteria bacterium | reverse complement strand
AAGAATATTACCTTGTTAGCTGAAAAGGTTTTACCCAGATTGCGAAAAAACTGGGAAGGTGAAGGATGGGATAATCGTTGGTGGCCTGAAAATGGAAAATGATTTGTTAATCCAGAAAACTATTAAGAACAATATTCAAACGAGGTGAATGGTCATGGCAACAATTAAAGGCCCGGAACGAAGCGAAATAATCAAAGTTTTTGATGAACAAATTAATCTGAATATACAAATAGCAGGAACAGGACCAGCAGTTGTTTATTTCCATCCTGCTGGCGGACTTTACTGGAACGAATTTCTGGATCGTCTTGCTGAAAGTCATACGGTATATGCACCAGAATTACCCGGTACTACGCAAGGTGATCCTTATGCAGTGTATAAGTTTGATAACTATTGGGAATTATTATTGATCTATGAGGAAGCCCTGACGAAACTGGGTCTTGATAAGCCCAGCACTATCGGGCAGTCCATGGGTGGAATGATAGCACTTGATATGGCCGCACATTTCCGTGGTCTGTTTGATAAAGTCGTTGCACTTGATCCAGCCGGATTATGGCTCGATCAAGCCCCTAACAAACTGGCTGAACTCTATGTTGCCCCTCCTGAAAAAGTACCTGAATATTTATTCCATAATCAGGAACACCCTGGTGCTCAGGCAATGTTTGCATTACCAGAAGATCCTGAAGAAATACCAATGGCGATTGCTGGAAGGGTTTGGGCACTGGGTTGCGCTGGAAAAATCTTATGGCCAATGGCAGAGACAGGGCTAGGTCGGCGGCTCTATCGCGTTGAAAACCCTGTATTGATCATATGGGGACGTGAAGATGCACTCGTTCCGGTTGCAATGGCTGAAGAGTTTGGTAAACGAATCAAGAACTCTCGTATTGAGATCATTGAAGAATGTGGTCACATTCCGGAAATTGAACAACTCGGTAAAACATTTGCGTTGGTATCCCAGTTTATAGATTAATCATAAACGGCACGGTGGCAGATTGTGATAAAAGGCAGATCAAATTAGATCTGCCTTTTTTACTTTATAACAAATACTGAAGGAAAAAGTTATGGCAAGAAGACAAGACAGATTAACAGTCGACGATGTTCAAGGAGCATGGGCGATTATCCCAACACCTGCGATACCATCAGGCTCAGACTGGCGAACAGAAGACAGCGTCGATTATGATGAAGTCGAGAAAGCTGTTAGTGGTTTGATCGAAGCGGGTGTTGACGCCATCATGTGTCAAGGTACTTTCGGCGAAGGTGCGACGCTGACCTGGGAAGAAAAGCGGAAAATGATGGAGGTTATGGTTGAGACTGCAGCAGGACGAGTCCCAATCTTCATTGGTGTGACCACGATGAATACGCGCGAAACTATACTGCAGTTAAAACATGCTCGTGAAATTGGAGCTGATGGTACGATGTTGGGTCTTCCCATGTGGCAGGAAATTGATGTGCCAGGTGCTGTCCAGTTTTATAAAGATGTCGCGGAAGCTGTACCAGAAATGGCAATCTGTATTTATGCGAACCCAGAAGCATTCAAGTTTTCATTCCCGACACCTTTTTGGGCACAGGTTGCTGATATTCCACAGGTCATTACCTGCAAATACATCAATATCGCGCAGTTACATTTACACACAATGGTTTCTCGTAAACAGATCCGGTTTTTACCGTTGGAATTTGATCATATCGATGCTGCAAAAATGGATCCCGACTTCCATACCGCTTTTTGGTCACCTTGTGCTTGCACAGGACCCGAGCTCACGATCTACCTTCGTGATTCTGTAAAAGAGGCGACCCAATCGGGTGACTGGAGTAAGCTGGATGATTTATTTCCACAGATGATCCATGTCCTGGCCAACCTGTTTCCTCCCGGAGGTTTTGCTGAATTTTCCCGTTACAATATTCAATTGGAAAAAGAACGGATCAATGCAGGTGGTTGGATGAAGGCAGGCCCCTGTCGCCCTCCCTACACCAGTGCGCCAGAACCTTATCTTGAAGGTGCCAGAAAAGCGGGTAATGGATGGGCAGATCTGAATGAGAAATTGAAAAAAGGTATGCTTTGATCGATACTTTTTTCATTATTTCTATTATTAAAAGACCCTTAGATTCACATAATAAGTGCAATTTTTTGAAGTGAGACGGCCAGTTGTTATAGTTGGCCATTTACTCGCTAAAGGTT
>JALSSM010000304.1 GCA_026984275.1 Gammaproteobacteria bacterium | reverse complement strand
CGGTCTGGAAGATCTTGTTGAAAAAATGTCAAAGAAGGGCGCTTACATTTCTCAACTGAACTTAAAGATCATGTTGGCCATGCTGACCTGGTGTTTATCGCGGTGGGCACACCCACCCGACGTGGTGATGGCCATGCGGATCTGAAATATGTTTATGCCGCTGCTGAAGAAATCGCAAAATATTTACAGGGCTATACCGTCATTGTCGATAAATCCACCGTGCCTGTTGGGACGGCCAGAAATGTGGAACGCATCATAAGAGAGACCAATCCACAAGCCGACTTCGATGTCGCATCCAACCCGGAATTTCTGCGTGAAGGTGCCGCACTTTCAGATTTTATGCGTCCTGATCGTGTCATCATCGGTGTCGAAAGCGATCGCGCTGAAGCCGTATTGAGAGAGCTCTATCAACCGATCAACCTGATCGAAGCACCGATCATGAAGACCGATCTGGAAAGTGCCGAACTGATCAAATACGCCTCTAATGCATTTCTGGCCACCAAGATCAGTTTTATCAACGAGATTTCCATGCTCTGTGAAGCGATCGGAGCCGATGTTCATGCTGTCGCAAAAGGTATGGGGCTGGACGGGCGAATAGGTAGAAAATTCCTGCATGCCGGGCCGGGTTATGGTGGCTCCTGCTTTCCGAAAGATACCCAGGCTCTGGTGAGAATTGCACAGGAACATGGTGTCTCATCGCGGATCGTCGAATCCGTGATCGAAGTCAACGCCGCCCAGAAAGCCAGAATGATCAACAAGATCAGAACCGCACTTGGTGGCAGCGAGGCCGGTAAAACCATTGCTGTACTGGGACTGACTTTTAAACCCGAAACCGACGACATGCGTGATGCTCCGGCACTCGCCATCCTCCCCGCACTGCTTGACAAAGGAGCGACAATCAAAGCCCATGACCCACAAGGAATGGAAGAAGCAAAAGAATTGCTGCCTGACAGTGTCAGTTATCACGAAGATATTATGTCCACAGTAGATAACGCCGATGCCGTCGTTCTTATGACCGAGTGGAATACCTATCGAGGTATGAACCTTAAAGATATTCTGAAAAAAATGAGCGGTAATGCATTTATCGATTTAAGAAATGTCTATGAAGCTGAACAAATGCAAAAGGCCGGGTTTGAATATCACTGTGTAGGAAGGATCTGATCTTCAGAAAAAGGGACGTGACCTGTTATTGTTAACCGGTTTTGCTCATAAAGGGTAGCGTCCCTGTTTTTAAGTGACATTATCTGCAGTATTCACTGAGTAACTGGTTGACCTCGTCCATATCGTAGGCAGCGGAATCGAATTCTACACCAACCCATTCCCTGAATTCTTCATGTTCTGGATGGTTTGAATTGTTTAATGCATCCAAAAAATTATAGTAACCCCAAATGCCCCCAATATCTTCCGGTGGGCACGCACCCCTGGCTTTGATACACAACGGTAAAACAGCATCGTGATCAAATGGCAATACCTTCTCAAGCGTTATTTTGTGTTCCCACCCATCCCCAAAGTCATATTCGTAGATAATAGAATCTTCTTCTTTTCTCAGGAGCTGATTAAGTTTGACCTTTTCCTCATCATTGATCTCCACAAAGTCCCATTCCGGGTCAGGAACACCATAGCAGCGATTACCCACTATAAACTGATGCAGGTGAGAATCGGTCCACCCCATTATTATTTGTAATGCATCGTGAAACAATGGAAGTGTTACCGCGCTATCAATAAGAAAGCGACGCCAGATGGGTGGTTTTGCACCCTTCAGGCTAACTTTTAGCTGATAGATTTTACGAAGGGCTGTCGTCATTTACCATTCTCCTTCAGAAAAGGGGACGCTATGAGCTTCCCCCAATAAAACGGACGATTTAATAACAGGCATATACTTTTTCATATTCTACAGGCGTCATGTAGTTTAAAAAAGAATGCCTACATATAAAGGGGACGCTACCCTTTATTGAGCAAACAGGAACTTTTAAGTTTATGTCTCTATGGCGGCTATCCAGAGCCTGTATTAAAACGAAAGGATAAAAAGTTCTTCCGATTATGGATGGAAAACTATATAAAAACCTATGTTGAACGCGACATTCGTGCCTTGTTTCCGCAGCTGAATCTTGACGTCTACAAGCGTTTTGTACAAATGCTGGCTTTCTCCAGTGGGGATATCATCAATGCCTCAAGTTTT
>JALSSM010000303.1 GCA_026984275.1 Gammaproteobacteria bacterium | reverse complement strand
AACCCTGACCTCTTCCAGCTCCAGCAGTTTTGCAGGTTCTACTTCCGTATTATATTTGATGCTCTGTGGACAATAGGCGCAATCTTCTTCACATCCACCTGTTTTTATATTGAGCAAAGTGCTGAGTTGTATTTCTTCCGAATTGAAATACTGTCGATGTATGGTTTGTGCCTGATAAAGCGTTTCAAATAATGATTGATCGAAAAGCTTTTCTACTTCTTCACGTGTCCAGTTGTTCCGGATCGGATCTTCTTTCTGAGAGACTTTATTAAACTTTACTGTTTCTTGTGCTGACATGTTGTACCTTATACTCGTTCTTTAACTGTAACGTTTAACTTCAAGGAAGAAATGATGAGATCACCTGATTCTATCAGGCAAGTTTGCGGAAGGATATTACCGTATATTATTCCTGTTTCTTTTTGTGTGTTATGTGGAGAAAAATGCGGTTCTTCTAACCATAATCACTTATGCAAACAATGCTTTTCTGATCTTCCCGCTATTCTCTCTCCCTGCAATATTTGTGGCGATGCACTTTCCATTAAAGTTTCTTCTAATGTTTGTGGTTCCTGTTTACATACCCGTCCTTTTTATCATAAAAGCCTTATTCCTCTGGAATATTCTTTTCCTGTGTCACACCTGGTTAAACTATTGAAATATAAAGATAAAGTTCTTGTTTCCAGTGTTTTATCACAAATACTGTTAGACCGGATCCGGCAGGATGCCAGCGGGCTTCCCGAAATAATCATTCCTGTCCCTCTTCATCCTGTACGTTTAATGCGGCGTGGTTTTAATCAGTCCGCTTTGATCGCAGAAACAATTTCAAAAGAGTTAAAAATCCCGCTGGATCAAAAATCTTGTCGTCGAATCAGAAATACATCACAACAAACAGGCTTCGACAAGTCTCAGCGGGGAAAAAATATTCGTAATGCTTTTTCTGTTCTCAACTCTTTCTCTGCTAAACATGTCGCCATTGTTGATGATGTTGTAACCACTGGTAGTACGGTCAACGAACTAGCAAAAACTCTTCATCACGCGGGCGTTGAAAAGATCGAGGTCTGGGCTTGTGCACGAACTGTCTCGGTTTAAATAATTGCTTGTTGTTTCTCACCTAGGTGTCTATATTCGAAACGTTTAACGCATTTGTTTCAATAAACTCTCGTCTTGGTTCTACCTGATCCCCCATCAATGTAGTAAATATTTCATCGGCTGCAATAGCATCTTCTATTCTAACTTGTAAAAGGCTTCTTGAATCTGCAGACATGGTTGTTTCCCAGAGCTGTTCCGCATTCATTTCTCCCAAACCTTTATAGCGTTGTATATGCATGCCCCGTTTCGCTTCTTTGAACAACCAGTCAAATATTTCATCAATGTTTTTAACGGGTTGTGTTTTTTCTCCTCGTTTGATTTGAGCATCTTCTGTTAATTGAAGCTCTACTTTTCTTCCCAGCGTAATCAGTTTCTGGTATTCAATTGACGCAAAGAAACGATCATCCAGGATCATCTCTTTGATCAGACCATGCTTCTCGAAAACAACTTTCGCATAAGCATGTTTATCTTCTGCTTCTACAAGCTTTTCAACACGATAGCTTCCGGTTTCGACTGAATTCAGTTTTTCCTGTAATTCTTTAAACCAGTTTGAGCCTCCTTCCGGATCATTCAACTCTTCAACCATCATCACTGGCATGGTACGTAGAATTTCAATCAGATCAGGCTCATAGCGTGTTGCAAGTCGCTGTCTCACTGACCGTAATAAAAGATAATCGTTGCCCAGGTCGTTCAGTTCTTCACCGCTGATTACTTTTTTTCCATCTGTTAATAATTCGGCATCCGTCTTTGCCAGTTCCATCAGATAATTATTTAACTCAGGATCATCCTTAATATATCGTTCCTGCTTTCCTTTTTTAACTTTGTACAAAGGTGGTTGTGCTATGTATATATAACCGTTCTCTACCAGTTCTTTCATTTGCCGATAAAAAAAAGTCAGAAGCAATGTTCTAATGTGCGAACCATCAACATCGGCATCGGTCATGATAATTATTCTGTGATATCGTAGCTTTGCCGGATCGTATTCTTCTCGCCCTATTCCACAACCTAGCGCTGTGATCAGCGTACCTACTTCTGCTGATGAGATCATTTTGTCGAACCGGGCCTTTTCGACATTCAATATTTTTCCCTTAAGAGGCAAAATGGCCTGGAACTTTCTATCTCGCCCCTGTTTTGCGGATCCTCCTGCAGAGTCCCCTTCCACCAGGAATAATTCTGATTTTGCCGGATCCTTTTCCTGACAATCCGCCAGCTTTCCTGGTAATCCGGCAATATCGAGGGCCGATTTTCTTCTTGTTAGCTCTCGTGCTTTTCGTGCTGCATCCCTTGCCCTTGCTGCTTCTACAATTTTTTCTGTAATGATTTTTGCTTCGTTTGGTTGTTCCAGTAGAAACTCTTGCAGCTTTTCGTTGACTATCCCCTCAACAATGCCCTTTACTTCGCTGGAAACCAGTTTATCTTTTGTCTGTGATGAAAATTTCGGATCGGGTACTTTGACTGAAAGCACGGCTGTCAGCCCTTCCCTGACATCTTCTCCTGACATTGTTATTTTTGCTTTCTGTGTCACACCCTGTTTTTCCATATACTGATTCAAGGTTCGAGTTAAAGCGCCTCGAAACCCTGCCAGGTGGGTTCCCCCATCTCTTTGTGGAATATTATTTGTAAAACAGAAAATATTCTCCTGGTAAGAATCATTCCACTGCATAGAAACTTCAACAACTACATCGTCTTTTTCTGAAACCATGCTGATTACTGTTGGGATTAATGGTGTTTTATTTCTATTCAGATGTTCTACAAAGGCAGAGATCCCCCCTTTATACTCAAAAACGTCTTTTTTTCCTGTTCTGTCATCGGTTAGGACGATTCTTACACCTGAATTCAAAAAAGATAACTCGCGCAATCGCTTGGACAAGATATCATAATGAAACTCAATGTTTGTAAAGATGTCCGCGCTTGGTTTAAAACGTATTTCAGTCCCGGTGTTTTTAGCCTTTCCAACTTCTTTGATTGATCCCAATGGAACTCCCATCGAATACTCCTGACGATACTCCTTTCCATCTCTGAAGATCACCATTTGTAAGCTTTCTGATAACGCATTTACTACCGAAACACCTACACCATGTAATCCCCCTGAAACCTTATAGGAGTTATCATCAAATTTTCCGCCCGCATGGAGTACTGTCATGATCACTTCTGCAGCTGAAACACCCTCATCTTCGTGAATATCGACAGGAATGCCTCTTCCATTGTCTGTTACCGAGACGGAGTTATCCGAATGGATTGTTACATTTATTTCTGTGCAAAACCCTGCTAATGCCTCATCGACACAATTATCAACAACTTCAAAAACCATATGATGCAAACCTGTCCCGTCATCGGTATCACCAATGTACATTCCTGGTCGCTTTCTAACGGCATCCAGACCCTTCAGGACTTTTATGTTACTTGAGTCGTATGAGGAATTTTCTTCTTTTTTGCCGTTTTCGTCTTCAGACATCTGGTTTCTCCAATCTTTCGATCTTTTACTTTTTTGAGTGGTTTCGCATTATATCACTTCCCTGAACTGACCGTGTTCCACGTGGAACAATTTTGACTCTTTAACCAACTTTATAGGTAATACTCTCTGTTCTGTTGCTGTTATAAACTGCTGTGTTTTCATTGAATCTAACATTTCTGTTATTTTCTCTTTTCTTTCAATATCCAGTTCTGCTGCTAAATCATCAACGAGTATGATCACCGTTTTTCCTGTAACTTCTTCCAACAACGACGTTTTCGCCATTTCTATTGCGACAGACAGGATCTTCGTCTGTCCTCTTGAAAGAACATCTGCAGCTTTTTGTTCTTTTATTTTTATTATCAAGTCAGACCGGTGTGGTCCCTTCCTGGTATATCCAACTGACAGGTCTTTCTCTCTTCCTTGATCGATCACCTCCTTTAATTCTTTTTCTCCCCACCCTCCCTCGTACTCTAAATGTACTGGAAACTCACAGTATTTGGTTGTTTTTTCCTGTAACTCCCTTATCAGCTTTCCAACCACCACCCTTCTTTGTTGGTCCAGACTTTCTCCTGTTTGCACAAGCTTTTCATCCCACACAGTAAGTTCTTCACAATCCCGCCTTTTTCGCAAAATTGCATTCCTTTGTTTTAATACTTTGTTGTATGTCTGCCAGTTTTTATAATACGTTTGTTCCACGTGGAACAATAACCAGTCGATAATTGTCCTTCTTCTCGCTGGTCCACCCAATATTAACTGGTGGCTTTCTGGTGTAATTAAGACTAAGGGCTGTATTTTTGCCAGCTGTGCGGCACTTTTTAGTTTTTCGCCTGCAAATCTTATGGTCGTCTGTTTCCTGTTTTTTTCAATCCCCAAACTCCTGATCTGTTTGTTTGTTTTTAATCTGGAAACGACCTGGAGTTTTTGTTGATCATGCCTGATGATGACTTCTGACTTTGTGCTTCTAAAAGATTTAGACAAGAGAAGGAGATGTATGGCTTCCAGCAAGCTACTTTTTCCACTTGCATTGTCCCCTGTTATGATATTTACACCTGGTTCTGGTTTGAGTTCTGCTTTTTCTATATTCCTGAGATCTTTTATCTGCAGTTTTTCAATAGACACTTTTTTGCGCTTCTTTTTTACAGACGCATCGGCATTATGACATATCGGCTACTACTGTCTTCTGGTGATGTGATCAGGCAACTACTATCTGAATCTTTAAGTTCAAGCAATACTTGATCTGATTTAATGATATTCAAAGCATCCAGGAGATAAGAAACATTAAAGCCTATCTCCATTGTCTCCCCGGAATACATCACCTCAATTTCTTCTTCGGCTGTTTCCTGTTCTGGATTATTTGCTGATGCTATTACTTTCCCCTCTTCCAGCACCATCCTTATTCCTCTGAATTTTTCATTTGAAAGGATTGATGTCCTGGCCATCCCGTTTCTTAACTTTTCTCTCTCTGCATAAACTTTTTTATTGCTGTCCTGTGGGATCACTCGTTCGTAATCTGGGAATTTCCCGTCGATTAGTTTTGTTGTCAATGATTGCTTTTCCGTTATCAGACGCAAGTGATTTTTGCTGATCACCAGTTCTACTTCTGTTTCCTCGTCTGTTAGTAATCGGCTCATTTCTAATACACCCTTCCTGGGGACAATTATTTGTAATAAATCGGTAAGACCTGTGGATAGATCTGATTCTGTCAAAGCCAATCTGTGGCCATCTGTCGCTACGGCCCTTATTTTTTCCCCATCCAGCTCAATCAACAACCCATTTAGATAATATCGGACATCCTGATGCGCCATCGCAAACTGTGTATTTTCAAGAATTTTTTTTAATACCTTTTCGGCTAATTTAATTCTTACAATCTCATCAAGACTTTCAATTGCGGGAAAATCGTCTGCCGACATTGTGCTTAATGTAAATTTACTTTTCCCGCACAGGATCTTTATTTTTTCATTTTCGATCACCAGTTCAATACTTTTGTTATCTGGTAACGCTTTTACAATGTCAAGAAATTTTCTTGCAGGAACGGTTGTTTTCCCTGTTTCTTCCGATTGGTGTTGCATGACAAAACAAGACTCTACTTCCATATCAGTCGCTGTGAGCCTGATATTCTCACTTTCAGCATCGATCAGGATATTAGCCAGAATTGGTAAAGTTTGCCTTCGTTCGACAACCCCACAAACAGCTAAAAGCGGTTCAATTAAATCATCTTTATTAATTAATATTTTCATATTATATATCTTATTGTTATTACTATTAGAGGTAAAGAAAACTGTTTATAAGTTTAAAATACCAAATAAAAACATATACTTATTCTGTTGGTAACACAGTTACAAAGAACACAAACAATACAAAAAAACCTGTGATTAAAATGTGGATAAAAAAAGCAACAAAAATAATCTTTGTTTATTAACAGGCTTATCAACAGCTTTATACATCACAATGGCACTTCATAAAATCAACAAAAAGATCAGGTCGAAAGAATTCTATACAGGTTAGAATAGTCTTCTTTTATTCGAGGTTCACTTTTGCAAAGCTCTTCTATTTTTCTACAAGCATGCAAAACCGTTGTATGATCTTTACCACCAAAGGCATCACCAATCTCAGGAAGACTATGGTTAGTCAGGCTTTTCGATAAAGCCATTGCTATCTGCCTGGGTCTAGCAACAGAGCGATTTCTCCTCTTAGAATTCAGATCGACAACCCGAAGTTTAAAATATTCAGCAACCGTTTTTTGAATATTCTCGATGGTAACCAACTTATCCTGTAAAGCCAGAAGATCTTTTAGCGCCTCCTTTGCGAAATCAAGGGTGACGGGTCTGCCTGTGAAATTGGCATAGGCAATAATGCGACGTAATGCACCTTCCAGCTCTCGAACATTGGACTGAAAACGTTTGCCAATCAAAAAAGCAACATCATCAGGCAGATCAATTTTTTCTAGCGCCGCTTTACTTTTCAGAATGGCGACACGGGTTTCTAATTCAGGCGGATCAATTGCAACCGTTAAACCCCAGCCAAAACGCGATTTTAATCTTTCTTCAACCCCAGAAACCTCTTTTGGATAACGATCACAAGTTAGAACAATTTGATGATCGCCTTCCAGCAAAGCGTTAAAAGTATGAAAAAATTCTTCCTGCGAACGATCTTTCCCGGCAAAAAACTGAATATCATCAATCAACAAAACATCTACAGAACGATAAAACCTTTTGAATTCATTGATTGTGTTATGTTGCAACGCTTTCACCATATCCGCAACAAAGCGCTCGGAGTGAAGGTAAACAACATTAGCATTGGAATTTAAATCGAGAATTTTGTGACCAATGGCGTGCATACAGTGTGTTTTCCCAAGGCCTACACCACCACAGATGAAAAGAGGGTTATATGCAGTACCCGGGTTTTCAACAACCTGTAGTGCAGCAGCTTTTGCCAGTTGGTTTGATTTTCCTTCAACCAAAGCATCAAAAGTGTAATCTTTATTCAGACGGGGAGAAACTTTATAATTGTTTTTCGGTGCCGGTGCCGTCCTGGAAACAGGGGCAGAATTAGTTTTGTTTGTGAGAGAAGGATCAATAGAAATGGTGTTCGTACTATTCAAAGGAACAGCCTTTGAAGTACCAATACTCATATTAAGAATAAGATTATTATTGTTAGAGAGTTTTATCAGTAACTCGTTGATATTATTTATATATTTATCTTCAACCCAATCAAGAACAAAGCGGTTGGGCGCCAGAAGTTTTATAGAATTACCGTCTTCAATAGCATGTAATGGACGAATCCAGGTATTGAATTGTTGTTGAGGAATCTCGCTCTCGAGTTTTTCAAGGCAGCGGTTCCAAAGTGTATTGCTCACGAGAAAGAAGGCACTCCGTATACAGTAATGTACATTAATAATTATTATGATCGGATTGTAAATATTATACCCCTTGAAAAAAGTTATCCACAGGAAAAACGAAAAAAGAGTTAAAGAAAAAAACAAAACGTAAAGATCAAGATATCAATTGACATTAAAAACCAAGAAGGCGTAAGATCACGCCCCTTTTGCTATTGATTTAAGAGAGTTTTCATGAAAAGAACATTTCAACCAAGTAACCTTAAGAGAAAACGCCGCCACGGATTCAGAAAAAGAATGAAAACCAGAGCAGGCCGAGCAATATTGAAAGCAAGAAGAGCAAAAGGACGCCATAAGCTGTCAGCCTGATCCGGTCAGTCGAAGTGAAGAGCAGACTTGGGTGCAAAAGGACTTTAAACTGCGAGACTCAGCAGAATACCAAAAGGTATTTAAGCAGAATAAAAGTCTCCGCCATAAATACTGGTTGATCCTGTACCGCCCAAATGAAAAAGCGAGCGCACGTCTGGGTACTGCAATATCGAAAAAAAATGTGAGAAAAGCAGTACAAAGGAATCGGTTAAAAAGAATTATTAAAGAAACATTTCGTCAAAACAGGAAAACACTGGGATCAGTTGATATCGTTGTATTGGCGCGCCCCGGGGTTTGTGAGAAATCAAACCGGGAGTTGAATGCCACAATAACAAAGCAGTGGAAAAAGCTGGCAAAAGAAAGTCCTGTGAAAATTAACGAGCAGGCAGACAGGTAGTTCCGAAGAGTGTAAAAGCCTGAAAATGAAAAACCTCCTTACTAAAATAATCCGAGGATATCAAATCCTGATAAGCCCATTGCTAGGGCATCGCTGCCGATTTTTCCCTTCCTGTTCACACTACGCAACAGAGGCCATTAATAAATATGGTTCGTCAAAAGGAAGTTATCTGGCTGTCAGAAGGGTTTTCAAATGTCACCCATTTCATCCGGGCGGTTATGATCCAGTTCCCGGAACAGAAATAGAAAAACAAACAGAAATAACAGAACAACAGGAAAAAACATTGAATGGATAATATGCGAATGATTTTATTTGCGGCATTGGGTTTCGTCATGCTGTCGCTATGGCAGGCCTGGCAAAAGGACTATGCACCAAAGCCTGAACCAGCTGTTGCAGAACAACCGATATCCGGGACGGAAGAAAAAAATATTACTAATGATAGCAAGACAGAAGATCTTCCAGTCCCTGTTAGTAATGATCAGCCTGTTTTCACAGAACAGGAAACGATAGAGAAAAAAAACGGCCAGAGAATAACAGTAGAGACAGATGTAATAGATGTGGTGATAGATACCAATGGGGGCGATCTTCGTGAACTGGCATTAAAAAAATATCCAGTTGATTCAGATAAGCCAGATTTACCGATCGAATTATTTAACGATACAAATGGAAAGTTTTATGCAAGTCAGGGCGGTTTTCTCAGCAAACAACCAGCAGCAAACCACCATAGTCTCTACCAGACCACCAACACAGAATACACCTTGGCAGAGGGGCAGAATAAACTTGAAGTTGTTTTAACCTGGTCAGAAAAAGGTATCCAGGTTGAAAAGGTTTTTACCTTTAGACGAGGAGAGTATCTTATTGATGTAGCCTATCGGATCAAAAACAATAGTCATGAAAACTGGAGTGGACGATTTTATGAGCAACTGCAAAGAAAACACGGTAAAGAACACAGGAAAAGGTTACCCACGTTCACAGGTGGAGCAATTTCCACACCAGAGAAACGCTATGAAAAAATAAAATTCAAAAATATGGCCGCAGAGCCTGTTTCAAAAAAAGTGAAAAATGGTTGGATTGCAATGATCCAACATTACTTCGTAAGTGCTTTAATTCCAGACAAAGAAAAAACATATCATTTCTATAGCAAAGTTCTGGAAAACGATCATTATGTACTGGGACTTTATGGTCCACAAATTAATGTTGCGCCAGGCCAGGTACAGGAAGCAAAGATAAAAGTTTATGCGGGACCGAAAGAGCAAAAGATCCTAAAAAAAGTTGCACCTGGACTCGAACTGACTACTGACTATGGTGTTCTGTGGTTTATAGCTAAACCCATTTTCTGGTTACTGAGCAAAATCCATTCATTGGTTGGGAACTGGGGCTGGTCTATTATTCTTGTAACGGTTGTGATCAAGGCAATTCTCTTTCCATTATCTGCCATGGGTTATAAATCAATGGCCAGAATGAGGAAGGTAACACCACGAATGACTGCGATCAGAGAAAGGTATAGCAACGATAAAGCGCGTATGAACCAGGCGATGATGGAGCTTTATAAAACAGAGAAGATAAATCCGTTAGGAGGATGTTTCCCAATCCTGGTTCAGATCCCGGTATTTCTGGCTCTTTATTGGGTTCTTCTGGAAAGTGTTGAGATGCGGCAGGCACCGTTTATGCTCTGGATTCAGGATCTCTCAATAAAAGATCCATTATTCATTTTGCCACTGATCATGGGCATCAGTATGTTCGTCCAGCAGAAGCTTAATCCACCACCACCCGACCCTGTACAGGCCAAAGTGATGCAATTTCTTCCCGTGATCTTTACGGCATTTTTTGCCTTCTTCCCGGCCGGATTGGTACTTTACTGGGTAACCAATAATATTCTTTCGATATTCCAGCAATGGACGATCACAAAACAGATAGAAGCCGCCAAGTAAACAAGATTAGAAGTCGTCAGTATTTGCGGGAGCGCGGGCAATGACGGTACAAAAAGAGACCATCGCCGCGATAGCCACACCCCCGGGGTCGGGAGGTGTGGGTATGATTCGTATTTCTGGATCAGCAAGCAGAGAAATAGCGATCAACATACTGGGTAATCA
>JALSSM010000302.1 GCA_026984275.1 Gammaproteobacteria bacterium | reverse complement strand
CTTGGCTTTGCAGCCATGGTCGATCCAGCCAGTGGCCGACAGGTGCCCGTCATCAGTCAGTTTTATGTGATCCTCGCGACGCTGATCTTTTTTAGCCTGAATGGTCATTTGATTCTGATCCAGGTCGTTGTGGATAGCTTTAAAACATTACCTGTTGGAGTGGAAGGAATAACACGTGATGATGCCTGGGGTGTCGTTACCTGGGGAGGCTGGTTATTGTCCAGTGCCGTATTGATCGCATTACCGGCTATTGCTGCAATGATGATCGTGAATCTGTCTTTCGGGGTTATGACTCGTGCCGCACCTCAGCTGAATATTTTTGCGGTTGGTTTTCCGATCATGATGATCATGGGCATGTTTATTCTCTCAATGACTTTGTCAAATATGCAGGGCCATATTGCTGATCTTTTTGAACAGGCTTTTCTTCACGCAAGAAGTCTCGCGAGGATTCCATAGCTTATGGCTGAAGAAGATACCGGGCAGGAGCGGACCGAACAAGCCACCCCCAAGCGCAAGGAGGATGCGCGAAAAAAAGGCGACATACCACGATCAAAAGATCTGACCACGATGATGATGTTAATGGCAGCTGCTATCTCTATGTTGACGTTGGGAAAAGGCATGCTTGAAGGCATCACAGGCACAATGAAAACTTTTTTCGTTCGTGCTGCCGATATCAATATTGCCGCCAGAGAGTTGCCCGCCATATTTCTTGATGCGTTAAGCAAAATGATCATGACAATGATGCCTTTTGTTCTTGTTATGGTGTTTATTGCCCTGGTTTCACCGTTGTTACTCAGTGGCTGGAATTTCAGTATTGATGCGATCAAATTCAAAGGCAGTAAAATGAATCCATTGACCGGAATTAAACGTGTTTTCGGTCCGAATGGTTTGATCGAAATGTTCAAAACCATTCTTAAATTCCTGGTCATTGCTCTCGTTGCATTTTTTCTGATCCGGAAAGAGATGCCAGAGATTATGACCATAGATCAGGGCGATCTTCATGGCGGTCTGAGACACGTCGCTGATCTGGTGGCCTGGACATTCCTGATTGTAAGTTCTGCAACCATTTTGATCGTTTTGGTGGATGTACCACAGCAGCTCTGGCAACACAGTAAGAAACTGAAAATGACCCGTGAACAGATCAAACAGGAACACAAAGATACAGAAGGAATGCCGGAAGTTAAATCGAAAATCCGGCAGAAACAACAGGAAATGGCGCAAAGACGAATGATGGAAGAAGTGCCAAAAGCCGATGTGATCGTCACCAACCCGACACACTACTCCGTTGCTCTTAAATACGACACGGAAAATCAGGGCGCTCCAAAAGTTGTCGCCAAAGGCGCGGATGAGGTTGCCTTCAGAATTCGTGAAATTGGTCAACAAAATCACATTCCAGTCATCGAAACACCGCCGTTGGCACGAGCCTTGTATTACAGCACTAAGATAAACCAGGAAATCCCGGCCGGATTGTATAAAGCGGTGGCGCAGGTGTTGGCCTATGTCTTCCAGATTAAGGCAAATCCAAAAGCGACTGACATCAAACCCGTGCCAGAGGATCTCCCGATACCCGATGAATTAAAAAGGTAAGCTGTTGAAATCAGGCTGAAATATGGCAGAACCATTAGCATTAGGCGGATTTAAAGATCTGAATAAATACGGACTTGGTGTACCGTTATTATTGCTGGCGATGTTGGCAATGATGATGTTGCCCTTGCCGACATTTATTCTTGATCTGCTGTTTACCTTTAATATTTCACTGTCACTGGTCATTTTACTGGCAGTGATCTATAGCAAACGGCCACTGGATTTTGGCGTTTTTCCAACGATTTTATTGGTTTCGACATTATTGCGGCTGAGTTTGAATATCGCATCAACCCGTGTTGTGCTACTTCATGGTAAAGAAGGCTCAGGTGCTGCCGGTAAAGTTATCGAAGCATTCGGTGATTTTGTTGTTGGTGGAAACTATACAGTAGGTTTTGTTGTTTTCGCTATTCTGGTGATCATCAACTTTGTGGTTGTGACCAAAGGCGCAGGCCGTATCTCAGAAGTCACAGCCCGGTTTACTCTGGATGCCATGCCGGGTAAACAGATGGCGATCGACGCTGATCTCAATGCCGGAATCATTGATCAGGATGAAGCACGTGCCCGCCGTGAGGAAGTCTCTCAGGAAGCCGATTTTTATGGCTCA
>JALSSM010000301.1 GCA_026984275.1 Gammaproteobacteria bacterium | reverse complement strand
GCATCATTGAAGGTGAAGTCGTCGATGAAAATAAAGAGAAAGAATGATCTGGTCGCTGAACTTCATGTTGGATATACTGTCCAACTGATAACTTCTTTGGGGGCGACCTGGCTTCGACGCGGGTTACGAAACCTGAGGGGCATGTCGAGGATGTAATTACCTCGTAAATCCGATTACAAACTTTATAGTTGCCAACGACGACAACTACGCACTCGCCGCTTAATAACCGGTAGATTGCCGTCTGACCGGAGCCGTGCTTATGCGTCCGGGTTCTTCGGAACATTCAGGCGTCGACTCTCATAAGATCGCGATGAAATGTGTCCGGCATGGATTCGTTAAACTTTTACCGGAATCGCTGTATGCGTGCCCTGCCGTTCGGGTTGCATGCAGTTAAATGAAAAGAGTCGGCTAAACATGTAGAACCAAAGGCAGAGGATTTGCGGACGCGGGTTCAATTCCCGCCGCCTCCACCAGTACAACATCTAAGGACGTCCTCTGACGTCCTTTTTTTGTGCCTGTTTACGATAGGTTACGCCATAGTCCGGTTCAAAGGACACCTGAGGAAAAATATCGACCTGAATTAGAAAAAACGGGATGGACAAATAAACATCGACCATCCCGTATTCCTGCAAAGATTTACCAATTCAGAGCAACAAAACGTTGGGCACCATCTTTTCGGATAAGTAGCAATGCACGCTTTTTAGCCATGCTTGCCTTGATCGCTTTTCTGAACTCAGTGGCACTGCTGATTTCTTTCCGGTTCACTTGTAGAATCACCGTTCCGGGAGTGATGCCTGCCAGGGCAGCAATTGAACCCGGTTTCACATCTGTGACGACAACGCCCTGGCCAGTTTCAACACCAAATTGATCAGCGATTTCAGGTGTTATAGTCTGCACGGCCAGTCCGATTTCTTCTGCATTTAGTGCATCACCTTGCGCAGTCAACTTATCCTTATCGAGCTTACCAATTTCAACGGTAAGCTTCTTTTCTTTACCGTCTCTCAGAATGGTTATTTCTTTCCTGGTTCCCGGTGGTGTTAAGGACACTTTATTCCGAAAATCTCCAACATTTTTGACCGGCTTCCCGTCATAAGCAATGATAACATCACCTTGTCTAAGGCCCGCTTTTTTTGCAGGAGAATCCTCGCTGACTTGTGAAATTAGAATTCCTTTACCAATTTCTATATCAAATGATTCTGCAAGGTCTGGTGTAATTTCCTGAATCATGATTCCAAGAAACCCACGAGTCACTTCACCATGTTCGATCAATTGATTTGCGATCACTCTGGCCAGGTTAACAGGAATTGCAAAACCTATACCCATAGAACCACCACTACGGCTGAATATCGCTGTGTTCATACCAACAACTTTTCCATCAATATTAACCAATGGACCACCAGAGTTTCCGGGATTGATAGCAGCATCAGTCTGAATAAAATCTTCATAATCGTTGAGCCCAATACCGGTTCTACCCTTGGCACTCACGACACCAACCGTCAATGTGTGACTAAGACCAAACGGGTTACCGATCGCAATTACCCATTCACCGACCTCAAGTTTTGAAGAGTCTGCAAGAGGAATCGCAGGAAACCCACCCTCATTGATCTCAATCACGGCTACATCTGTGAGTGGATCACGACCAGTTACCTTTGCATCAAACTCACGTCCATCCTGAAACTTGACCTTAATTTTTTCGGCATGTTCGACAACATGATTATTCGTCAGAATGTAGGTTTTGTCTTTTAACAAACCATCCCTGCTTTTGAAAACAAAACCTGAGCCCTGACCAATAGCTCTGTGTTCACCTTGTGGAGCCCCAGGTGGTGTATTTGGTATTCCGGGGAATTGATCACCAAAAAAACGTCTGAAAAAATCATCCCCGAATGGTGTCGGAAACTGCTGGGAAGTTACTGCAGGTGTGGATGCTTCTACCTGTATAAAAACAACAGATGGTGAAACAGCCCGCGAAACTTCAGCAAATGCTTTTCCTGTCTGACGTAAACTTTCGACACCACCATCAACAAGTGCACTGGATGGCACCGCTATTAACCAGGTAAAACTCAACAGTAGAACAGATATAATTTTCTTCATGTTTGTAACCTCATAAGTCTTAATAAATTCGTTAAAATGTAATGTGGATATAGGATCACTTTCTGTTTTTTAAAGTAAACAATGGCTGATTAGTTTCAACCGTAAAACCAGCATCCTTTAATCTTTCTCTTAAATAATTATTTGCGGATTCTATCCAGGAAAGAATTTCTGATCGGCGTACTGCAAATAATATCGTCAGATCATCAACCGAAATATCTTCCAGCTCGTTCATCAATAATGCGCGACGCCAATAAATGGGTAAATCCTTTAGTAAAACAAAGAGGTAATTGATCTCCTGTTCATCTTCCTGAATGGCATCTTCCGGTATTAGTAATTCATCATCTGGAATCACATCTTCATACCGTAATAATTCATCCGGTTGCCAAAACTCGTTTACTTCCTCACCAACCATTTCCTCAGCCTGAGCTGTTGCATCTTCAGGCGGCATTGCTTCGAGTGAAACAGCTTCTCCAAACATTCTGCTATTTCTGACTTCGTCATCGAGAACTTTGTGCATAGCATGTAGTAACTCAATCAATATTATTTGTGAGTCAACACCCTGTTTCCAGTCACACTTCACCAATGTAACCACTTCATCCAACACATCCTGGACAGTTGGATAATCGGGCGGCAAATCACCCTGACTCTGCAAATAAATCAGCTCCCTTTTTATGATGCGTTCCAGTTTGGGTAAAACATCTTTTACCTGAACATCTGTGCCACTTGCAAAATCAGACTCCATGGGTTCAAGGTGCTTTTCCATGGCTCTAAGACGCATCCTGCGGGCTTTTCTCTTATAAGATTCCTGACGTCTAATACGAGAAATATGCCGATCGATTTCCTTCAGAATTCTATCCAGTGCTTCATTCAGTGCAATTTTAATTTCTTTATCTTCACCATGTGCTGCAAGAATCTTTTTTGGTGGTAAATGCATATGCAGTTTTACGGTGTAAATAGTGCCTTTCTTTTTGAGCTTATTAATCACAACAGAAAGCTCGCTATTTGTGAATCCAAATCCTGACAGCCGAGACTCAAGATGACGTTTTTCCCAGCTATCGATCATGTCTTCAATCTGTTTATAACTAACGGAATCAATGCTCTGATCAATTCTTATTTTCAGTTTCATCAGGACACCTCTTTTTTATCAGCATCGAGTAGATATTCAGCACTACAATATGGACAACGAGCACTTCCATCTTTATCAAATGCCAGATAGACTCGCGGATGGGAATTCCACAAGCACATCGATGGCATGGGACAACTGACCGGGAGATCCTTCGGGTTGACTCTGTATAACAATTCTGTGTTAGCCGGATTACAATCGCTATCCATCATTGTCAGAGAGGATTTTTGTCCCGGTACAGTTGTCAGATTTGTTTGCTTTTCCATATTTTTAGCTCACATCAACCATAATCTTTTTATGACGGCGGTTTTCTGATTTTGGACATTTCACTGTTAAGACACCTCGTTTATAACTGGCTTTAGCCTTATCAGCATCGACTTCATCTGGTAGTGGAATTGCTCGTTCAAATTGGCCATAGGCACGCTCGGTCACATAATATTTACCTTCTTTATGCTCACGTTCGACCTTCCTTTCACCACGAATGACAAGATGTTCATCCTGCACCTGAATATCCAGATCATTTTTATCCATTCCCGGAATTTCAAGACGTACGATGATTTCATCACCATCATCAAAAACTTCGGAAGCAAGTACTCCCCAACCAGAACTTCGAATTGATATCTCCTGAGACTCATCAGGTTCATTGGTTGCTTTTTTACCGGGAGTAAAGCGTGTAATAGCACCTGCAGCACGTTGATAAAGTCGCTGCCAACCTTCAGCAAAAGTCTCCCAAACTTCATTCAGGCCTTCTCTTAATTGATGTAATGTAGACATATGAATCACCTCTTTCTAAAATCTCTACGCTTAATATTTATTACAATTTAACTGGCATGCAGTTGATCTGAATCATGCGAAGTTAAATTTTTTGATTCGTTATTGAGGCGGCGTACGGCTAGAGCAATTCCTGTCAATAACCAACCATTAATAATCATCTCAATCGCTACAAACAGGCCAATCACCCAAAATGCTGTTCCTGGCCAGCCATAAAAGATCAGACCAGCAAGCAATAAATCAATCAGACCACCGAAGAAAGGCAATGCCCATTGCCAGCCCCGTTTCCTGCACTGCCATGAATAGACCAGCCGGGCGACACCAATCGCTATCAGGATACCGGCAAGAAGCAACGTTAAACTCAGTGACCCACTGATCGGATCCCACAGTAACAAGCCACCAAGTACGAGATAGCATAAAGCAACAAAAATATGCAGCAGTCTTCCAGACCATTTAATCTCTTTTGTTACGATCCCATGCCAAAGCTGCAAGACTCCACCTGCAAACATAAAAGAACCAAACAAGATAACGCTCGCTACTGTCAGATAAAAAGCAGATGCCATTCCGATAGTGCCCAGAATGATCATGCTAATGCCCAACACGAATAACCAACCCCACTTAACAGGGAGTTCAAATTTTTCTGTTTCTATTGTTGTCATCTTCCCCTCTCTTTTGATTTCGATATAAAAATAATATTTAGTTTTTTTTCAGAAACTCAACCCGTGGGTATGAATACCCACGGGTTGAAAGTGAAGGTTAAAAGGCCTCTGAAATTTGTTGTTTGATCTTGTCAAACCAGCCTTTTCCACTTTTACCGCCGGCAACTTTCTTCTCAATTTCATCCAGCTGTTTATACATTGGCTTATATGATTTCTTAGAACCGTACCCCAGTAATTCACCCATTTTTAATTGCTCACGTGCATTTTTGAGCAACTCATCAAGTGTTTCGTTATCTTTACTGGTTCTATCACTGGTTTCTGCCAGTTTTTCAGCAGAGTGGATCAGGTACTTTGCACGAAGACTTGGTAGAGGAACTATTTCTGTTGTGATAACCAGAGTATTCAGAGCGGCCTGTAATGCTGTTTTTGCTTCTTCGATTTTTCCCTCATCGATCAAAGGAACAACTTCTTTAATCGCATCAGGATATGTTGCCAATGGAATGCTGGTCGTACGAAAAACCATTTCACTGGCAAGATTTTCAACCAGTGGACGGGCCTTCTGAATCTCGCCATCTTCCATATAATCTTTGGCTTCTTCGATAACATCTTTTATCGTGTCAAGATCAGCAAACAGATCATAAGTAACAACTTCTACATCCATTGGAGCCAATGCCAATTCTGGATCACGGGCCAGAATCAATTCCAATTTTCCGGTTACATCTTCCAGATCAGCCAGGGCTTCTTTGGATTTGTTTTCTTCCAGTGCCTGTAACGCATTAAAAGTCTGATCAATCGCTGTCACAGCTTCTGAAATAACCTCTTTTCGCTTTTCTCTTGCCTTCTTGGCTGACGATTGATCAACTTTCGGTTTTATAGCTTCGACCACAGATGACTTTAACTGCTGTAACGATGGTAGCGCAGAGTCCTTTGCCATAACCAACGGCGAGGTCGCCAGTCCCAGGCTTAAAAGTGCAATAGATAATGGTTTGTAAATATTTTTTCTCATTGATTATTTCCTCCAGTTAGTGGTTTAAACACTTCACTTATAGCGATTACTGTGCCAGCTTTTATTTCTATATAAAACAACTAGTTACATGTATAGTCGAATGAGTGGTCGGTCAGTCTGGCCGCTATCATGAAAAACACAGCGGCCAGGTTGGCCGGACAAATAGAGATTTATTGAAGTGGGTTGTGAATTGAAATGATTAGACAGAAAGAAAGTCTTTGGTACCTGCAAGAATCATATTGATGGCAATTAAATTCAGCAATAATCCCATCAATTTCTCCATGGCATAGATGCCTTTATTTCCAAGATAAACACTTAGACGGCGACCCAGTAAAAAAATGATGCAGGCAATTGAAAATACGATGAACAAAGAAACGATAAGATTTGTCAGACCGATATGCTGTTGAGAACGAAGAATCATCACCGTTGTGATCGCAGATGGTCCAGCCAGAGAAGGAACGGCAAGTGGTACAAGGAAAGGATCGTTATCATACTGATCATCAAAAATTTCTCGAGCTGATCGAAAGATCATTTTCAGGGAAATAAGGAAAAGAATAACACCGCCAGAAACGGTTAATGATGCCTTTTCTACATTCAGATAACTGAGTATCTGATCACCTGTGATCGCAAATAGAGCCAACACAAAAAAAGCAAGAATTGTTTCGCGTACGATGATCTGCGAATACTTTCTCCATGGCGTTTCAGAGGTGACGGCAAGCACAAAAGGCAAATTACCAAAAGGATCAATAACCAGAAAAAGTAGAAAAGCACTTTCAATCAATTTAGAACCCCTTGCATAGCTTGCAGCTGATCATTCTAATTGTATGATCAAAACCCTTTTTCAAGATAACCCAATTTCTCAGCCAGTATTTTATGATTCCCCTTGATCAATAATACATCACCAACTCTGAGACGGGTATCGAGAAGTTCGCCGGGAACTCGAATGGCTCCTCGACGTACATCGATCAATTCAATTTCCGTTCCTGAAAATAATTCTTCTGGTGTTCGCCCAACGGCATAATGTCCTTCAGTCACAATAACAGCACGGATCTGATCAGGGTAATCCTGTTCATCTGACTCAGATTCATTCGTATTATGAAAGAAATACCGCAATGGTGCGTAATCATTTGCACGAATCACATTCAAACTCATTTCTACCTGTGATGGCGGGATGTTAAGCATAATCAACAACTGGCCTGCAAAAGCCAGACTGGTTTCCAGTCCTTCAGGGAAAACGGTCGCACCTGCATTTGCCAGGATCTCATCATCCCGCCCTCTGGCGCTACGTACCAGGATAGGTACTTCTATACCTGAACTACGAACATGTCTGATGACATGTTCTGCCAGATCAACATCATCTATCGTGATTGCAAGGGCTGCAGCCCTTTCCAGGCCAGCAGCACGCAAGACACCGGGTTGAGTAATATTTCCGTATAAGACAGGTTCTCCTGCAGAAGCGGCCTGTTTGATTTTCTCTGGATCAAGATCCAGTGCAAGAACAGAGATACCTTCCGATGACAAAATTTGTACAAGATTCTGGCCCAGACGACCATAACCACAAACAATCACATGCTGATTATAATCACTACTGGTTTCCGCGATCCTGGTCTCAGTGTCATCCACATTTGACATGCAGGAATGATGTGTGAGCCAAACCATAAATTGGTGATTAAAACGTAATAAGAAGGGAGCCAGAACCATACTCAGGATCAATCCAGCAAACAGAGGTTGTGCAATCTGATGATCCATCAAACCCAGAGTAAGTGCCGTTGAAATGATTAAAAGACCAAACTCTCCTCCTTGGGCCAGACTTATAGCCGCACGTAAGGCATCAGATATCGTTTGTCCAGATAATTTCACAATCGGAATAAAAATGATGGTTTTCCCAAGCACCAGGACAAGCAGTATGAAAATGACAAGCACGGGTTCTTCAATAAATGTTGCCGGGTTAAGCTGCATGCCTATCGTAGCAAAAAATAGTCCCAACATAAGATCTCGAAAGGGCCTGATGTCTGCTTCTATTTGATGTCTGAACTCAGAATCCCCCAACAACATTCCTGCCATAAAAGCACCGAGCGTAGGAGGCAGATCGGCGGCAGCGGAAATAGCGGCGGCCGTTAAAGCAAGTACCAGTGCCGTCAGCATAAAAAGTTCCAATGATCGGCTTGCTGCTATCCAGTGCAAAAGTGGTGGCAGTATGTGCCTGCCTATAAATACCAGACCAACAAAAACCAGCGTCGCTTTTCCCATTGATAACGCCAGAGCACTCCCCATTTGTACCGGATCAGTCACCAGTACAGACAGAATGACCAGTATTGGTACAGAGATTAAATCCTGAAATAAAAGCACGCCAGTGGCAATACGACCATGTTGAGTCAGCAATTCCATCTGCTCACCCAGCTGCTTCAGTACGATAGCGGTTGATGACATCGCCAGGGCGCACCCAAAGATGAAGGCTTCTGCTGGAAGAAGGCTAAAAATCCACCAGCTTATCAGAGCAAAAATCAAAGTCGTCACTAAAACCTGAGAACCACCAAGGCCAAGCACCAAGCGTTTGGAGGCGAATAATCGGGGTAATGAAAATTCAAGACCGATGGTAAACATCAACAAAACGATTCCTACCTCGGCCAGTGTATGAGTCGTTGTATCATCTGGCAGCCATGCAAGGGCATACGGACCCACCACGACACCTGTGACAATATAGCCAAGAATAGGTGACAGGCCTGTTCGTTGAAATACCGCAACAAGGAGTGTTGCCAGTGCCAGGACTACGATGATTTGAATTGCAATTGAATGCTCCACGATGATCAAACCGCTGTGTAGTAAACTCTCAGAATTCTTTGGGAGGCATCGACCTTCTTTGTATATCGGATGAGAAAACTAATGGCTCATCCCCTTATTTAAGTCATGACTCCTCCATACTTACCCTTACCTAAAATAGCAACCACTATGCCAAATCTCAAGGGATTGATTTTATTAAGATTGTGTAGTTTTCAAACACTGGAACCGGTCAGAATGACCGTATGAGAATTGATCAGGCGGCCATTTTGACCGCTTGAAATGTCAGGATAGAACAAACTCGAGTTTCAATCTAAGACTCATTAAGCTTTCGCCGCAGCGTTCTTTCACCAATACCAAGAAGCTTTGCTGCTTTGCTACGGTTATAACCACTTTCTTTCAGGGCATTATCGATCAATAACCACTCTGCATCAGCCAATGTTGTATCTTTCGGTATGAACACACCACCGTTGCATGAGGTAACATTATTATTTTTGGTGGTTAACAGAGGTGAAAGTAAATTGGGTTTTATTTCCTGTAATCCTTCCGGTAATCGTACCGCAAGTCGAGCCATAATATTTCTTAATTCACGGACGTTGCCAGGCCAGGAATAATTTTCCAGCAGCGTGAGTGCCTCTGACGTGATTGTCGGTGCTGATCCTTCCCACCCTACATCTCTCAGGCTGTTGGCAAGAAAATGTTGTGCAAGAAGAGCAATATCACGTGGCCGCTCACGTAATGGTGGAAGCTGCACTAACAAGACATTCAGACGATAGAGCAGATCTTGTCGAAACAGCCCGTCTTCTACACGCTCTTCCAGTGGTCTATGAGTTGCGGCGACAACACGAACATCTATAGGAATACCCCGTTCGCTGCCGATTCGATGAATCATACCTTCTTCCAGCACACGCAACAGACTGACCTGTGCGGAAGGTGGCATTTCCCCAATTTCATCGAGAAAAAGAGTACCTTCATGTGCCTGTTCAAAACGCCCCTTATGTTGACGACTGGCACCTGTGAATGCGCCTTTTTCATAACCAAATAATTCTGCCTCCAGCATTGTTTCTGGAATCGCTCCACAATTGACGGCTACAAAAGGAGCTTCCGCCCGTGGTCCTAGTCCATGTAATGCACGGGCCACCAGTTCTTTACCAGTACCTGTTTCACCCTGGATCAAGACCGGCTCCTGGCTGGAAGCAAAACGAACCACGTCCATCAGTGCTTCATTCATCACCGGATCACAAAAAGTTAAATATGGAGAAAGTAAATCACTTGATCTACGTACCGACTGTTTGCCGGTAAAATCAGTGACCAATCGTTTTGCAAGTAATAGTGGATCAACGGGTTTCTCAAAATAATCACGGGCACCTTGCCTCAATGCCTCAACAGCATTTCCAACACTACCGTGCCCGGTGATCATATAAAATCCACCATCAGGATTCTGACTAAGATAATCAGGCAACAGATCCAGCCCTGTCCCATCTTTGAGCTGTAGATCAGCTAACACGGCATCAGGTAATAATTCGGCAAGTGATAAACGTGCTTCGCGGATACTGCTGACACCTGTCACATCGGCACCCAGTCCCGTCAGAACTCGCTTCAGACTCCGTACTATCGCGGGATCATCATCAACAATTAACAGCGACAGTCCACTCAGGTTGGGGAGGTCTTTTTCAGTTTTTTCCACCAATGGGGAACCTCCTTTGGGACAAGTGGTAATGTAATAGTGAATCTTGCTCCACCTTCTTTACGATTCTCCAGATTAACCTGGCCCTGGTGAGCCTCGACGATACGCCGAACAATGGCCAGCCCAAGTCCATTACCATCCACTCCCCTGGTGGTATAGAAAGCATCAAA
>JALSSM010000300.1 GCA_026984275.1 Gammaproteobacteria bacterium | reverse complement strand
CTGCCTGAATTTTAATCCTCTACATTCCCTGTAAAGGTCTGAAGTTTTCCAACTCCTTATAATTTTTCCGGAAAATCAATCCATCGATTTAACCAGTCTTCCATCACATCCGTGTGATGTATGACAGATGCTATCGCCTTAACTTTATTACGTCAATTATCTGACGATTATTAAATGCACAATAAAATAATATTATAATACAACAAGTTATAATCGAAACATTATTTGAATAGTCTTGTGTAGTAACATTTGTTTTCTTTAAAAGGGGACGCTACCCTTTATTCCTGACAGGTCTTCCCTGAGGCTGGTATGTTAAATGTCTGTTAACCAACTTTTCCAGACGGGTGATGAAACCATCTGATCCACAAGGAATTCCTTTCGTGATATTTCTTCGTAGAACTTTGATGGTTTTTTCGTCCTCAGGTCGTCGTAGCCAATTTGACCAGTGATCCGTTGTGATTGGGCTGCCAATATCTGAGATGGGAGTCAGCAGGGTGTTCTCATCCAGTCCGCAATGTGCTGCAGCACTTGACCATGGATAATCTTCAGCCTTTTTCACCATGCCTGCCACCACAGGATTTCTCTCCACATAACGTATCGCTGACCAGGTATAAGCATCGTCCAGAGGGGATGAGAAAAAACGTCCCTGCCATAGGTGGCCTTTCCAGCCTTTTGCTTTATTTACCCTTTGAGCATAGCGCATGTGAAGTGGCTTCAAAACTCTCTGTAACCCATCCTCTGTACTCGGTTTTAATATGAGATGAACATGATTGGTCATCAGACAATAAGCCAGAACATCGACAGACCACTTTTGGCAATAGTTATGTAACCATTCCAGATAGATGATTCGATCTTCATCACAAAAGAAGACGTTTTCCTGACGATTACCCCGTTGGGTAACATGATGTGGGATATCAGGAAATACGCTGCGAGCTAGTCTGGGCATAGAGAATTAAAATAAAGGGTAGCGTCCCCTTAAAAAATGAGAAACCCTTCCCCGGAAGGAGAAGGGTAAAATGGAGCCTTTAGTTACTCAGCTGATCCAACCGTTACAACATCCCGATTTATCTCAACTGTTTTTTCTCCGATACCTTTAACCAGAACCAGATCATCAACCGATTTAAATGCACCGTGATCATTGCGATAGGCAACGATAGCAGCGGCCTTGGCTTCACCAACACCTTTCATCATGACAGCAATCGTATCAGCGTCAGCGGTATTGATATTGATAGTATCCGCCGCAAAAGCCAGTGAAGAAAGGGTGAGTAACAGAACAGCAAATAGTTGTTTTAACATTGAAAAACCTCCATGTTATTTTTGATGAGTAAAAAAGTAAATCGTCGATTGTCCAGAAAATCCTTTCCCGTCATCGACAGAATCAGGCTATAACAATCCCCCATCAAAAATCAAATACTGGAATTCTCTTGTATCAATTCGTTGCATTTTAAAAACAGATAAAGGGTAGCGTCCCCTTTAGGAGAAGTGAAACCGCTATTGCGAATTAATATAACGTCACAATTCCAGTCTAATAGTTTCAACCAGAACACGTTAATATACGGCCAGATTTTGGGAAGGGAATATCGTGTTTAATGGTGTATATGCTAAAACTCAGACAGAAAGACTATCTGATGCTCACGTTGGTCTGGTCAGTGATGATCACAATCAGTTCCAGCATACCAAATTTAAAAGTCTCAAACGTCGTGCCTGAAACCGATAAACTGGTACACATCACTATCTTCGCCATTCTTGCTTTTTTACTCTCAGGAACCTTATATAAAAATACCAGGCCCTGGAAAAGAGTTGCACAGGTTTTGTTGTTGACAATCTTGTTTGGTTATCTGGACGAATTACATCAATCTATGGTCGTTGGGAGAGTTTCAAGTCTGTGGGATTTACTGGCGGATGGAATAGGTGGGCTGACAGGAGCGATGTTATATTTAAGTTTCCATCATCAACAAACTAAATTTCGAATAAAGGAAGAATAATGAACATAGTCATGATAGGAGCTGGTTACGTCGGTCTGGTGTCTGGAACCTGTTTCGCAGAATTCGGTGCCAATGTGACCTGCGTTGATGTTGATCAAAATAAAATAGATCGATTGGAACAAGGTGAAATCCCGATTTATGAACCCGGTCTGGAAGATCTTGTTGAAAAAAATGTCAAAGAAGGGCGCTTACATTTCTCAACTGAACTTAAAGATCAT
>JALSSM010000299.1 GCA_026984275.1 Gammaproteobacteria bacterium | reverse complement strand
CTACCAAGATTGATGAAAACTAAAGTCGTTCAAATCCTGGAATCAACCGCCACAGGAACATTATCAATGGTTGCTACGATTTCAAATTTACTTATTGAGAATGGTTATGATGTAACTGTGATCTACTCCCAAAGGGATGAAACGCCAAAGTGGTTAAGTGATTATTTTCACAAAGAAATAAATCTGGTACGTCTCGATATGACCCCAATGTTCTATGCACCATTGATTGTTTTTAGACTACATAAGCTGATCAGGCGGTTGAATCCAGACATTGTTCACTTGCATTCTTCCGTTGCCGGGTTTATTGGCCGTGTTACTGTTTCGAGAATAAAAAACCTTAAGGTGTTTTATAGTCCTCATTGCATCTCTTTTATGATGACCAATCTCCCAAGTTATAAGAAACATGGTTATATTTTCCTGGAACGAATCGCAAATAAATTTTCTGGTGAATATGTCGCTTGCTCCGAAAGTGAAAGACGAGTTATTGCAGAAAACATTGAAAATGCTACGGTGCATAAAATTGATAATGCCGTTGAAATAGACATGGATAGCACTCAAACAGCCAGAATATTTTCCAGAGAGGTCATAAAAATTATTACTATTGGTCAGATACGGAAACAAAAGAACCCGGATCTTTTTGCTTCGATTGCCAAGAATATTATGGCAAAAAATAGTCATGTAGAGTTTATCTGGGCAGGTGATGGTGAACCCGTTTTGAAAAATAAACTACTGTCAGCAGATGTTAATATCACGGGTTGGCTAACAAAAAGTGAGATTATGAATTTACTCTCTGAATCTGACCTGTATTTATCAACCTCAGATTGGGAGGGACTACCCGTATCCGTCCTTGAGGCTATGCAAATGGGCCTCCCGCTTATCGTTTCTAACTGTTACGGAAATATTGATCTGGTCGAAAATAAAGTCAATGGACTTATCTTTGAAGATTTTGAAGAAGCGATAGAATTAATAGAACAATGCCTGATAAGTAAAGAGTTTTGTCAGACATTATCCAGCAATTCTTTGAAGCTGGCAGCAGAACAGTTTTCGATTAAGACTTTTAATAATAAATATCTGGAATTATATTGATCAGTTACCGAGAAGCGAAAACATAATCCATTCTTCTTTCCAGAGAAGAACTTCACTGGCTACAAAATATACTTGGCCATATCCTCATCTTGAGCCAGTTCACCCAGTTGCTGATCAACATATTCAGCATCGATCTCGACAACTTTTGAATCACTACCTGCTTCGTATGAAATATCTTCCAGCAGCCTTTCCATGACAGTATGCAAACGTCGTGCGCCGATATTTTCATTGGATTGATTGACTTCCCAGGCAATCTCGGCAATGCGGGCAATGCCAGATTCAGCAAACTTCAGTTCAACACCTTCTGTTTCCAGAAGCGCCTGGTATTGTTCCGTCAATGAGGCATCGGGTTCGGTCAGAATGCGGACAAAATCATTGGCTACCAACGCATCCAGTTCGACACGGTTGGGTAAACGACCCTGTAATTCAGGGATCAGATCAGAGGGTTTTGACAGGTGGAAAGCACCGGAGGCTATGAACAGGATATGATCCGTTTTGACCATGCCGTATTTGGTGGAAACCGTTGATCCTTCTACCAATGGTAGCAGATCACGTTGTACGCCTTCACGGGATACATCGGCACCACCACTTCGCTCAGATCGTTGTGCAACTTTATCCAGCTCATCAAGAAAAACGATGCCGTTTTGTTCAACGGATTCAATTGCGGTCGATTTAATTTCTTCTTCATTGACCAGTTTTGCCGCTTCTTCGTCCAGTAACAGTTTCATCGCTTCTTTGACCTTGACCTTACGCTCTTTGGTGCGGTTACTGCCCATGTTCTGGAACATGCTTTGCAGCTGACTGGTCATTTCCTCCATGCCAGGAGGTGCCATGATCTCCACACCTACGGGTGCAGCACTTAATTCAATTTCGATTTCTTTGTCATCCAGTGTGCCTTCTCGCAGCATCTTTCTAAAGGTCTGACGGGTGCCAGTTTCCTCAAGTTCATCTGGCTCTTCATCACCAAAAGTTCTGGCCCGTGGCAGCAGGACATCAAGAATTCTCTCCTCGACGGCGTCTTCAGCTTTGCGGCGGACTTTTTCTGTTTCTTTTTCACGCTGCATTTTTACAGCGATGTCCGCAAGATCGCGGATGATTGACTCAACATCCCGACCAACATAG
>JALSSM010000298.1 GCA_026984275.1 Gammaproteobacteria bacterium | reverse complement strand
TGGATTCAGCGTGTTGGTGATTTGATCTGGGCGGCTGGCGACAGTCGTGCGCGTGGATTTTTAATGGGTGGAACGGCAGGTCGGACAACTCTCGCAGGTGAAGGTTTACAACATCAGGATGGTCACAGTCATCTTCAGGCCGCCATGATCCCGAACTGTATTTCCTATGATCCGGCCTTTGCTTATGAACTGGCCGTGATCATTCAGGATGGTTTGAAAAGGATGTACGCTGATCAGGAAGATGTTTTTTATTACCTGACCATCATGAATGAAAACTATCAGCAACCTGCCATGCCCGAGGATGTTGAGGAAGGCATTCTTCAGGGCATGTATTTATTTAAAAAATCAAAAAACACTAAACTCAACGTTCAATTGCTGGGCTCCGGAACAATCCTGAACGAAGTGATCGCTGCGGCCGGGTTACTTGAAAAAGACTTCGGCATTTCGGCTGACATCTGGAGTGTCACCAGTTTCACGGAACTACGGCGCGAAGGTCTGGACTGCAAACGCTGGAACAGATTACATCCTGAAGAAAAACCCCGGATCAGCTATGTTGAGCAGTGTTTGTCTGATCACAAAGGTCCTTTCATCGTTTCAACAGATTATATGAAACTTCAGGCTGATCAGATCAGGGAATTTGTGCCCGGAAACTATAATGTACTTGGCACCGATGGATTTGGTCGCAGCGATGGTCGGGCACAATTACGGAAATTCTTCGAAGTTGATCGCTATCATGTTGTGATTGCAGCATTGGAAAGTTTGCATCAGGAGGGTCTGATCGCTGCAGAAAAAATTAAAGAGGCGATCATAAAATATGGGATCGATCAAGACAAACCTAACCCTGTGACGGTATAAAATTATGGCTGAAATAAAAGAAATCCTGCTGCCGGACATTGGTGACTTTGACGAAATTGATGTGATCGAAATCCTTGTCAAACCTGGCGATTCGATCAAAAAAGAAGATCCTCTCATCGTTCTGGAAAGTGATAAAGCGACGATGGAGATCCCTTCGACAGAGGCAGGGGTTGTAAAGGAAGTCAACGTCAACGTTGGAGATAAAATAGCAGAGGGGCATACTATCTTGTCACTTGAATTAAGTGATTCAGAAAGTCCTTCTGATGCGGATCAAACTGAGCCTGTTCCAGAAACACAGGAAGTTGAAAAGGAAGATAAACCTGAAACCATTCCTCCTCTGGAATTAACGCAGCCTATGCCGGCCCCGGAAATTCCAAAAACAGCAGAAAAAGTTCGTGGCAGTCGATCAGCCAAAGCCCTCGCCAGTCCGGCGGTGAGGAAACTGGCGCGAGAATTAGGTGTTGATCTGGGTCTGGTCAACGGATCGGGCCCAAAGAACCGGATTTTAAAAGAAGATGTAAAAAGTTATACAAAATCAGTGATCGAAGGAACGAATACAAATGCAGGATTTTCATTACCTGAAATTCCACCCGTTGATTTTTCCAAATTTGGAGAAACTCAATTAAAGCCTCTTTCCAAAATCAAAAAACTTACCGGCCAGCATATGCAACGGTCATGGCTTTCAGTGCCACAGGTTACACAATTTGATGAAGCCGACATTACTGATCTGGAAGAATTTCGACAATCCAGAAAAAACGAAGCTAAAGAAAAAGGAACCAACCTGACACTGATCACCTTTCTGATCAAAGCCGTGGTTGTTGCTCTGAAGAAATTCCCTGAGTTTAATTCATCATTGACATCTGATGGTGACGCACTGGTATTAAAACAGTATTTTCATATCGGTATTGCTGTTAATACAGATAACGGTCTGGTTGTACCTGTGATACGAAATGCTGATCAAAAAGGTCTGTTTGATATTGCACTGGAGATTACAGATTTGAGTGAAAAAGCAAGGCTGGGAGTTCTGAAACCGGATGAAATGCAGGGAGGATGTTTTACCATATCCAGTCTCGGCAGTATTGGTGGAACCGGTTTTACACCGATCGTAAATGCACCGGAGGTAGCGATTTTAGGGGTATCAAAATCAGATTTAAAACCTGTTTATCAGGATAATCAATTTATCCCTAAACTCATATTACCTTTCAGTGTCAGTTATGATCACCGCGTCATCGATGGTGTGGCCGCGGCTCAATTTGCAGGTTTTATTAAGGAGATATTATCTGATATTCGTCAGATTTTATTGTAAGCAAAACCAGTTAATCTTTTTTACCAAGATTAGAAAGTAGTGAATGGATAAGCCTGG
>JALSSM010000297.1 GCA_026984275.1 Gammaproteobacteria bacterium | reverse complement strand
AATTCCCATCCCGGGTACGGTTTTATAACGGTTTTCAGCCGTCAGATTATGATCAGGAGTTGTATCATCATAGAAATCCTTGACCGGTGTTCCATCCTCCAAGTTGATTAGATAGAAACGACCTTTACCGCCACTGCCGCCACAAACATTATTTCCACCACTGTTCGGCGAAAAGGTTGTAAAAGCCAGTTTGAAATCAAAAATCAAAGAAGGAGATAAACTTTTTTCACCATCATCTTCTTCGAGTTTTAATTTCCAGCCATTCTCATTTTCAAGGTCAATTTTGGCAGCTGCCCTGGCAGCGGCGATATCTGAAGCAGAACCACCTGAACCCTCACCGATAACGTTTGCCGTAATATCATATAAATCACCTTCTTTAACTATTGACCATGAAGATGATGGTGCCCCAACATTAACATTAGTGTCTCTTATCATATAAAAATAATCATCAATCGCTGATGATAATGGGTGTGCACGAAAACCAGAACCGATTGCGACAGCATAATAGAACCCAGAGTTTCCACGGATTTTTGCTACGCTGGGAGGAGAATAAAATCGACGATTGTCTTTTTGGTCACCATTGTCAGCCAGATCTGCCAGTCTGAATCCTGTGATGTTAGCACCGTTGCCTGCCTGGTCGAGATCGAAACGCCAAATCTGGCCACCCATATCACCAAAATATAGTCGATCTGCAATTCGGTCATCATCTGAATCGATGACTGTTATATCGGCAGGAATACTGTATTTCATTTTGTTAGATGGGTTGTTGTTAGTTGCTTTCCAGAGGAAAGATCCTGTGACTGCATCAACCATGAAGACTGCATTACCAACATCATCAGCTGTTCTTTTATCATGATCATCCTGATCTGTGTCATAGCCGCCACCAAAGATCAGTACTTTCTTGTTAACACCACCTGACCATTTAACGGTTGTCGGGATCATACGTGACCAGGTTTGTCCTAGCTCCGTAAAGTTACCCACTCCTCCATCGATACGCCAGGCTAATTTTGGAGCGGATGGATCAGAGACATCAAGCGCGTAATAATGATTTCCGCCACGGCGCATCCCGAAATAGAGATAGACCTTTTCACCATTGTTGACGATATGATCCTTATTAGTGTCTGCGTGGTAATAAGAGATTGGACCATCAAGTCCATACAAGTGGCCTGAAGTGTTTAAATTTGCTTTATGATCTTTGAGTTGTGATAACAAAGCCTGAGGAATAAAAGCGAATAACTCACTGCCACCATCGTGATCATTAAATCCAGTCGGATGAGTGGTATCAATAGCGTGCATTAACCCTTCATTGGTCATGGAGAAAAGCACATCCTTGTTCTCGTAAGAAATTAAAACTGGCTTGGCATGGAGTGGATCAGCCATTTTTGAATTATAAAGCCAGTCGATCAGTGCATCCTTTTCTGTACTATCAGCCACGCCCATTAGAGATGGAGTGATTGAGGTTTCACTGGTTGTGATCAGCGTGAGTGATGAATTTGATGGTGCAGCAGCATCGACATAAGTATAAATATCACGTGAGCCAGCGTTAAGTTCACCTGAGGCACCACCAAGTTCAACAAAATTACCATCGGGATTGTCGGACCAGAAACTCTGAGCGCTATCTTTAAATCTTTCAGCATCATCGACGATGACGACGGCCTCAGAACCATTGGTATCCAGCAGACCTGATTGACTTATGAAATAGCCTTTGGTATTGCCTTTCCATGAGCGAGTGTCTCCGGGTTTGAACATATTCATAAAGACCCGATTATCAGATGATAAAGTACTTGCTCTAATTGTTGTCACCAGTCCGGTAAATGTTTCGTTATCACCTGTAATGGAGTCTATGATCAGGTCAAAGGCTTCTTCAAGATCCGTCGCATTGGAGGCTGGATAGAAAACACCATTACCTTTTTCAGCCAGAAGCTCAAGATAATCTTTACCAACTCCATCAACACCAAATCCAATGGTATAAGTTGATACTGTTGTACCGGGGAGACCATTTATCTGGTCATTATTGGCTAAATATTCCACCAATTCTGGTCCACATTTACCGTAAGGTAAACCTGGCACATCGGCACAGTCTGCTCCAGTGAGATTTTTAATCTTCCATTCAGCACCATTGCGAGTAGGTTCTCCATCAGATAAAAGGATAATAAAACTGGGAGTGCAATTTGTTGTGATAGGGGTGTTATATTTAGCACCCAGCCATTTAGATTGCC
>JALSSM010000296.1 GCA_026984275.1 Gammaproteobacteria bacterium | reverse complement strand
CCTTTTCCACCAGAAATTTCTTCCCGTCTCTGTTCCGCAGAAACCGTGCCCGATATTCATCGGCCACCACAACGAAAGTTTTTTTCATTTTTTTCTCCTGTCTGATATATTCTAATTTTCGTCAATTTTGTCAGCTTTTTCCTGATCAGGATCAATTGATTCTATATTCATCTCTGCAGGCTCTATTTTTTTGTTCTTATACCGGGTGAGAGGAACAAAGGCGACAGGCAGAATATTTCTCTGTTCGATTTCACCAGCGTCCGATTTTGTGATCTGTAGCAGATTCTGCCGTCCCGAACGTGAGCCAACTGGAATCACCATACGTCCACCGGGTTTCAGTTGATCCAGCAGGGGCTGAGGGATTTCTTCAGTTACGGCTGTGACGATTATGCCATCGTAAGGGGCATGATCGGGTAATCCATAGTAGCCATCGGATACAAACACCGTAACATTTTCATAGCCATAACGAGTGAGTTTGTTTTGTGCAGACTTTGCCAGTTCATCTATAATTTCTATTGAATAGACCGCTTTTGAAAGTGTAGACAGGATTGCAGCCTGGTAACCTGATCCTGTACCAATTTCCAGAACAACTGCATCTTCAGACAGCTCCAGTAAGTCAGTCATTAATGCCACTATAAACGGTTGGGAAATTGTTTGACCGCAATGGATCGGCAGGGGAGAGTCGATATAAGCCAGCCGCTGTTGAGAGTTTTCTACAAAGTAATGTCTTGGGACATTTGCTAATGCCTGGATCACGCGGTCGTTTAGTTTCTTTCGTCCAGTGTAACTGGCCGTGAGTTGGGTTTCCTGCTTTATCCTTTCGATCATGGCTTTACGTTCTTTCGTAAAGCTGTTTACTGATCTTTTCGTCTTGTTTCCAAATTCCAAAACATACTCCTACTATTTGATCAAACCTGTTTTTTCTTTAAGGAATGAATAACATCGATAGGTAAAGGAAATACAATGGTGGATGATCGTTCGCCTGCAATTTCAGTTAATGTTTGCAGGTATCGAAGTTGTATCGCCTGTTCCTGTTGAGAGAGGACCTGAGCAGCGGCCAGCAGTTTTTCTGAAGCCTGCAGTTCACCCTCAGCATGGATTACTTTTGCACGTCTTTCCCTTTCTGCTTCGGCCTGTTTTGCAATTGCACGGATCATGCTTTCATCCAGATCAACGTGTTTTATTTCTACGTTGGCGACTTTAATACCCCAGGCATCCGTCTGTGTATCGAGGATAGTCTGAATATCGACATTCAGTTTATCGCGTTCAGCAAGTATCTCATCCAGCTCATGCTGGCCCAGAACCGAACGTAAGGTGGTTTGTGCCAGTTGACTGGTGGCATCGTAGAAATTCTCTACCTGGATTATTGCCTTTTGAGGATCAAGTACACGGAAATAGACAACGGCGTTTACTTTCACAGAAACATTATCTTTTGAGATAACATCCTGAGTCGGAACATCCATCACGATGGTGCGCAGATCGACACGAACCATTTGCTGAATGAATGGAATGATGATGATAAACCCCGGCCCTTTGACACGATAAAAACGACCAAGAAGAAAAACCACACCACGCTCGTACTCCCGCAGTATCCTGATCGCGCTGAAGATCAAAGCCAGAACCAGGAAAGCGATAATCGCTATAAATTGTAATGTCATGATTGCACCTCGTCTTATTTATTTGTCTGGTCTGACAACCAGGGTTAATCCATCCATGGCTTCTACCCTTGCTTTTTCGCCTTTTTTCATGGGGGATTCTGAACGTGCTGTCCAGATTTCACTATGAACGCGAACTCTTCCCTGTTGATCAAAATCTTCTAATACTTCACCCAGTGCTCCAATCATTTCTTCTTCGCCGGAAACGATTGGATTTCGTCTGGATTTAAAAACCAGTCCCATCGCCAGAATGAACAAGATCGCTGTCGTTATCGCAAAGCCGACAATCAGACTCATATCGATGCCGTATCCAGGCAGATCCGTATCGATCAGAATGATAGATCCGATAACAAAGGCAGCTACTCCGCCTAATCCCAAAACACCAAAACTGGGTGCAAAAGCTTCTGCCGTCATCAGTCCAATACTCAGAATGATCAAAGCGAGTCCGGCATAGTTGATGGGCAAAACCTGAAAAGCAAACAAAGCCAGCAAAAGACTGATCGCTCCGATTGTGCCGGGCAAGATGGCACCGGGATTGGAAAATTCAAAAATCAGGCCGTAAATACCGACCAACATTAAAATATAAGCAATATTAGGGTTGGTGATAACTTCCAGTAACTTATTCCGCCAGTCAGGTTCTATTTCTACCAGAACCAGCCCAGATGTGTTCAAGGTTTTCTCTGCACCCAGAACATTAACCTTGCGCCCATCCAGTTGTTTGAACAGATCGGCCTGACTTGTCGCAATAATATCAATGACATTTTTTTTCAGAGCCTCTTCAGCGGGCAGGCTGGCAGCGGATCGGACGGCCTGTTCGGCCCATTTTTCATTCCTGCCACGCATTTTTGCCAGCCCTCGGATATACGCAACCGCATCGTTAATGATCTTTTTGGTCATCGGATCTTGTATCTGGGGCTTCTGCTCTTTTTTTTCAACTTTCCCCTTATTTTTATCACTATCAGATTTGTTATCGGTGTTAGTGTCTTCTTGATCAAACTTTCCTGTGGGTAGCATTTGTACTGGCGTAGCCGCCCCAAGATTGGTAGCCGGCGCCATCGCTGCAATATGGCTTGCATAGAGGATATAGGTTCCTGCACTGGCGGCGCGAGAGCCTCCGGGAGAAACATAAGACACGATTGGAACAGGTGAAGAAATAATTCTTTTGATGATCTTGCGCATGGATAAATCCAGACCACCGGGGGTGTCCATGCGCAGCAGAATAAATTCAGTACTGGCGGTGTCAGCCTTATCCAGTGATCGTTCAAAATAGTCTGTGGTAGCCGGGCCGATAATGCCATCGATCTGAAGCAGGAAAGCTTTTCGGCTCGACGATCGCTCGATTTCTCCGGAGCCGTTAAAATCCTCTGCTAATGTGCAGTTGAATATGGCTAAAAGCAATCCAACAACTAAGAGTAATCGCATCTTAATCACTCCACTCATGGATGATCTTCATCACTTTAAAATGCTATCTATTAATATTTGGACAACCATAATGAGTATTTAGTTGTCATAGTCTTGAAACTACCAACTTTGTCCTCATATAGAGCTGATATAAATCACACAAAGGATAGAAATTTATGAGCGATTACATACAAATAGTTTGTCCTCACTGTAATACCATCAATCGGATGCCTCAAAATAAGCTCAACGATCATGGAAATTGTGGTCGTTGTAAAAAACCATTGTTTTCAGGTATGCCCATTGAGTTGACCTCGGCCAATTTTCAACGGCAAACACAAAAGAACGATATTCCTGTCGTCATAGATTTCTGGGCTGAGTGGTGTGGTCCCTGCAAATCATTTGCGCCAGTGTTTCAGGAGGCTGCAAAAAAACTTGAGCCAGGGGCTCGGTTCACAAAGGTGGATACAGAAGCACAGCAGTCAATTGCAGCTCAGTTTCAGATCCGTAGCATTCCTACTTTAATGATTATTCAGAATGGGAAGGAGGTTGCACGACAATCCGGGGCAATGTCTCTGCAACAGTTTGAGGCCTGGTTAGAACCCTACCTGGCACAATCTTCATAAAATTTCTGACCATATACCAGAATCATTAGTACACAAGCTGTTTATCTGTGGCAGAATATAAGGATTAAGGGGGCTTAATGGTACAAAATCCAAAGATTGTGACACTGCATCCGACACTGGATTGTAATCATTGTCGTTTGCACGCTATTTGTGTTGCCGGCAATATGACCGAAGAAGAAACAAAACGGTTAGACGAGGCAATTGTCCATGTTAACCCTTTAGCTCAAGGTGAATATCTTTTTCATCAGGGTGACAGGTTTGAGTCCTTATATATTATTCGTTCTGGATCAGTTAAAAGCTTTATGACAGATGCCGATGGTATTGAACAGATAGTGGGCTTCAACTTTCCGGGTGATCTACTCGGTTTGGATGCCATTGATGAGAAATACCATACAACATCAGCTGTTGCCCTTCAGCATTCGGCTCTCTGTAAACTCTCATGGGATGATTTCAATAAATTGAGCCAACAATGTCCCCATTTTCATGCGCAGTGTTTAACCAGTTTTAGTCGCGAGCTGATACACATACACGATATGGTGATGGCAATGGGACAGAAAGGTGTCGAGCAAAAACTGGCTATTTTCCTGCTTGCTATCTCGCAGAGAATGAAAGAGCGTGGTTTTTCTGATAAAGAATTTATTCTCAGTATGTCTCGAAGCGATATTGCTAATTTTCTGGGGGTGGCAGCAGAAACTGTCAGCCGGGAATTTACTCAACTTCAGAAAGAAGGTGTGATTCAGGTTGATCGACGTCAGGTTAAAATTGATTGCATGGACAGCCTGAAGTCTATCGCCGGTTAAAAAAGATGTTATCCTAAGAACAATAGTATGGACAACAACACAGGTAAAGCATTGAAAACACAAATGATTAATATGGATCCTTACGGTATTTTTTCTTCCAGCATGGCCGTGCAGCGTGCCTGGTTCAACCATCCGCGGGAATTATCTGAGGAACTGACCAAGCTGGCTGTCGAAATATGGTCACTGGAAGAATGGCAGGCATTTACAGGTTCTGGAAAGCAGGGTGATTTATTCCCGGTGATCAGTTTTGATGAACGTTTCCAATACCGGTTCTGGGAAGAAAACCCCTTCTTTGACACCATCAAGGAAAGTTATCTTCTCTATACCCGATGGCTGGAAGATGCGATCTATGAGACACCTGATCTTTCGGATAAAGAAAAGCGCAAGGCTGGCTTCTGGGCACGTCAGATGCTCAATGCAATGGCTCCAACTAATTTTTTCTGGACTAACCCGGAAGCTATCGTTAAAGCTCTGGAGACAAATGGCACCAGTCTGATCGATGGCTGGAGGAATTTTCTTACCGATGTCGAACGTGGCACAGTCAGCATGGTTAAAGAGGATGCATTTGAAGTTGGAAAGGATCTGGCAACCACGCCTGGAGCCGTTGTTTATCGAAATGAACTGATGGAACTGATTCAGTACAAGCCAACAACCAAAACCGTCCATGCTATTCCAATCGTGATCGTCACACCCTGGATCAACAAGTATTACATTCTGGACCTCAAGGAACAGAAAAGCATGGTCAAATACCTGGTCGATCAGGGTTATACCGTCTTTATCACCAGCTGGAAAAATCCCGGTTCTGATATGCGGGATACAACACTGGACGACTATATGCTGAAAGGCGCGCTGGAAGCCGTTAATGTTGCTCGTGAGATTTGTGATGCCCCTCATGTACACCTGGCTGGTTACTGTATTGGAGGCACTATCGTCAGCGCATTGATGGCCTGGCTGAATCATCCTGACAGTGGTTACAAAAAAGGAAAAGATTTCCCTGTTGCACACTGGACACTGCTGGCATCACTGGTGGAATTTTCTAACCCAGGCTGCATCGATGTGTTTATTGATGAGAATGCTATTCAGGCTGTCGAAAAACTGATGGAAGAGAAGGGTTATCTTGATGGTCAGGATATGGCTATGTCATTTCGAATGCTTCGTTCTAACAGTCTGATCTGGCATTACTTTGTGCATAACTACCTCTATGGTGAGGAACCGGAGGACTTTGATGTCCTGTTCTGGAACATGGATACCACACGCATGCCGGAAGCCATGCACAAGTTCTATTTAAGGGAGCTTTACCTGAATAATCGACTGGCTAAAAAAGATGATCTGACCGTCGGTGGTCTGACGATTGATCTGGAACGTATTCAACAGCCACTCTATTCAGTAGGAACAGAGCAGGATCATATTGTTCCGTGGAAAGAATCTTTCAAAACCATTGATCTGATTGGTGGTTCTGCACGTTATGTTCTGGCTACTTCAGGCCACATTCTGGGTATTGTCAGTCCTCCCGTGGAGCCACCGAAACGACGCTACTGGGTTTCTGATGTTAAAAAAGGAATCGAAGCTGATCACTGGCTGGAAACAACTGAAAAAGTACCGGGTTCATGGTGGGAAGACTGGACAGCCTGGCTTAAACCACAATGTGGTAAAAAACAGAAATCACCGGCACTGGGTGGGAAAACGTATTCCGTGTTAGCCGATGCTCCGGGGACTTATGTACTGGAAAAATAGACACCTCTGACATTTAATCAGAGGTGTCTATTAAAATATAAGATCATGCAGCTGACTGATGTTTGGGTTCATCAGCCGCTGTTGATTTTTTAGTCCGTGTGCCAGATTTTCGACTGCCTGTTGATTTTGGTGTCTCTACAGGTGCCAGATGTGAAACAAACTCATTTTGAGCATCCAGTGTTTTTTCTGCGGCGTTTTCCCATGCCTTAAAGACATTATTCATGGCCTTATTCCAGTCTGAAACCGGGTTGATCTGTTGCATCGGCATCCATTGCATCATGGGATTAGCCTGTTTTTCGAATTCTTTGAAAATAGAGAACCAGCTATCCAGTAACTCTTCCTGTGATTTAAACCCGGTATCAACCATTTCCTGAATAGAATCGAAATACCGATCGATAATCTCGGATTCAGCAAATTCAGGATTACCATATCTCATAGCATCATGAGTGAATTTCGCCTGTGTCTGTATCATGTCTGCCAGGACTTGTTGGGTTATTTCAAGTGGTCGTTTACAAGTATTTTCCCATTCTGATTTAGAATGGCTGGATTTGCTTTGAATGCAGCTATCCCAGAACTGGCGTTGAAGATTCGTCCATGCACCTACTAATTCCTCCATTTGTTTATTTGAAGTCATAATTCCCCTCCGGAAATCTGGATGAAGTGAAAGATATTGATTACGATCAGAATTTCAATGAACACGGAGTCCACCTCTGATTAAGAAAAAGCTTACATTAAATTTTCCGGTCTTATACTGATCCAGATCAGTCAAGATATGTAAAAAGCTGGAAGTTTTAAAGTTTTTCCATCAGGTATTCTATTTCAGGCAACATCCGGGCGACAGATTTTCGGCCCTCTTCAATCGCTTCTTTGCCTCGCTGAAATTCCAGTAACCCAATATGAGATAACTTCGGTGTTAGCAGAATATCAGGCGGATCACCCGCCATGCGGCTTCTGGTGAGTCGATCTTCGACAATATTCATTGAGCCGACAACGGTATCTATTAAACCCGGGAGGGATTCCTTCTCATCAGACGTCTTAAATAATGAACTGGAGTAGTTCTTTAAAGTATCTGTTATAGAATTCAAAAAATTATTTTCTTTTGTACTATTTTTCTTTTGCCTGTTAAATCGTTTTCCTACAAGGTCACTATTCAAGCTGACGGCGATGACTATCTCAGCGCCTGATGCACGACAGAGTGAGACAGGAACCGGATTGACCAGTCCACCATCAACCAGCCACTTGCCCTGATAATTGATCGGTGGAAAGAGTCCGGGCAATGAGATGGATGACCAGATAGCCTCATGCACGGATCCTTCTGTAAACCATATTTCTCGACCTGTTTGTAACTCTGTGGCGACACAGCCAAATGGTTTGTCCAGATCCTCGATCCTGGTTTGCTCATCGCAGATTGTCGTTTTCATAAACTGTGTTAAGTGGTTGGCATCAACAAATCCATTCAGGTTCAGGTTGACTTCAAAAAAACGTGCCAGCTCACGTGTGGTCATTGAACTGATCCAGTTGTCCAGCTTGTCCAGATTTCCTGCGGCGTAAGCAGCCCCAACCAGTGATCCTATGGAACAACCACTGACGATATCCACTGTGATGTTATGTTCAGCCAGTGCTTTTATGATACCGATATGTGCCCAACCACGAGATGCGCCACTCCCGAGAGCAAGGCCAATCACTGGTTTTGTATCTGTATTATTGTTCATGAAGATTACCCGGGTCATTTGACTGTTTGTCATTATACAGTCATCTGGAAAGGATCCGTTTGTTTATGACTGGATGGATGATACATCCGAAGTTCTGTACGATAGAAGTCTGATCAGATTGATACAGGAAAACCATGTTTGCCTCCTGGATGGCTATTAACTGGATACTGACGCTCTTATTGCTGATGCTGTCACTCATTACAGCATTACATGCTTTGATGCATAAGCGTGATCCACGATCTTCACTGTTATGGATTATTGTTTGTCTATCCATGCCTCTTGTCGGCTCTGTCTTTTACTTATTATTCGGCATTAACCGTGCCCATAATAGTGTTTTGCAATTAGGAGCTGTACCGGAAACTGCCCTCAGTGAACTACCGTCATTTAAGCCTGATCTGAAAACAAGCCATGGATCTTCTCTTTTATTATTGGGTTCCGCTCTGACTGGATTACCTCTAACAGAGGGTAATCAAGTGAAGATGTTGATTAATGGAGAGCAGGCCTATCCGGCGATGTTGGACAGCATTAACAAATCTTCAAACTGGATCTATTTAACGACCTATATTTTTGAGTATGAAGGGATTGGTGAAGAATTTATCGGGGCACTTTTCAGAGCAACTCAGCGTGGCGTTGATGTGCGGGTGTTGCTGGATGGTGTGGGTGCCTGGTACAGCCGGGGTAAAACTGAAAAAATATTGCGGGCTAAAGGAATAAAAATAGTCAGTTTTCTGCCACCGGCCAGAGTTATCCCTCGACTGGCCATTAACTTACGCAATCACCGTAAAATACTTTTGGTTGATGGAGAGCTCGGGTTTACAGGAGGAATGAATATTCGTCAGGCTCACCTTGTCAGAAAGGTTGACTCTGAAGTGGCGACAAGAGACGTGATGTTTCAGATACAAGGGCCTGTTCTTAAACAAATAGGTGAAGTTTTTGATGATGACTGGTTTTATGCCTGCGGTGAGAAATTGCCAGAGAGAGACTATGATGGGTCAATATCAGGCTCAACTTCATGTCGTGCGATCAGTGACGGTCCCGGTATTCATCTGGATATACTTGCCCAGATAATCATCAGTGCGATCAGCAGTGCTAAAAAGAATATCTATATTGTCTCACCTTATTTTTTACCACCCAGAGAAATGATCGTAGCAATACAATCAGCCGCGCTTCGTGGTGTTGAGGTCAATATCCTTTTACCTTCTAATAATAATTTACCTTATGTCCACTGGGCGATGCGAAACAGTCTCTGGCAATATCTACAATATGGTGTGAACATTTATTATCAGCCACCACCTTTTGTCCATTCCAAATTACTGATCATTGATGAACATTACTGCCAATTTGGATCAGCTAATCTCGACGCTCGAAGTTTAAGACTGAATTTTGAACTTAATGTTGAGGTTGATGATTCAGAATTTTGTAAATCCCTGGTCGATAAAATTGAAAAAGATAGGCAGGTATCCACCAAAATTACGCATAAAGAATTATTAGAACGGCCATTCGTCGTTAGAATCCGGGATGCATTCTGCTGGTTATTGACACCCTATCTATAAAAAGCTTCAGATCCTGATCTATTTTACAGCCGTTACGTTGTACAATAGCGCCCGGTTAATCTTTGAATAAAGGAAACAATGACGATCAGAACACGATTTGCTCCCAGCCCAACCGGCTATTTACACGTTGGTGGTGCCCGCACGGCACTTTTCTCCTGGCTCTATGCCCGTAAACATGGTGGGACCTTTGTCTTACGTGTGGAAGATACCGATCTGGAACGTTCAACCCAGGAGTCAGTCAATGCCATTCTCGAAGGCATGACCTGGCTGGGGCTGGAATATGATGAAGGTCCTTTTTTTCAGACCCATCGTTTTGATCGCTACAATGAAGTCATCGACGCGCTGCTGGAAAAAGGTCATGCCTATCGTTGTGATTGTACACGGGAGCGACTTGATGAACTTCGTGAAAAGCAGATGGCCAACAAGATCAAGCCACGCTATGATCGACATTGTTATGGTAAAGAGATCGATCCCACTAAACCACATGTCGTGCGTTTCCTGAACCCTGAAGAGGGTGTAGTAGAAGTAGACGATATCGTTAAGGGTAAAGTGTCATTTAACAATGCCGAACTAGACGATTTGATCATTCGTCGTACCGATGGTTCGCCCACCTATAATTTAACCGTGGTGGTTGATGATACCGAGATGCAGATCACACATGTTATCCGTGGTGATGATCATCTGAACAATACCCCACGCCAGATCAATATGATGAAGGCATTGGGTATGGATGTCCCGAGGTTTGCACATTTACCAATGATTCTCGGCGATGATGGATCACGTTTGTCAAAACGCCACGGTGCCGTCAGTGTCATGCAATATCGTGACAAAGGTTTCCTTCCAGAAGCGTTGCTGAATTATCTGGTTCGACTGGGATGGTCACATGGTGATCAGGAGATCTTTACGCTGGATGAAATGATC
>JALSSM010000295.1 GCA_026984275.1 Gammaproteobacteria bacterium | reverse complement strand
AAAAGAACAAATTTTTTCATTAGGAGTACGAAATTAGTATTGCGTGAGATAATAATATGTCCCTTCAGAAAGATAAACACAATCAAACAAAAGCCATACTTGTGACCGGCGCTTCTTCAGGCATTGGCTACTGTGTTGCTCACGGGCTTAAAGAAAAGGGTTATCAGGTGATTGCAACGGTTCGAAAACAGGCCGATCTTGATCGACTGAATAAAGAGGGGCTGGATGTTGTTATGCTGGATCTGGCGAGTACCGGATCGATACAGGAATGTGTCAGGCAAACGTTGGCAAAAACCAACGGTCGCCTGTTTGGCCTGTTTAACAATGCTGCCTATGGTCAGCCGGGTGCGGTTGAAGATCTTTCCCGTGATGCCTTGCGTGAACAATTTGAAGTGAATCTTTTTGGCACACAGGAACTCACCAACCTGATCATTCCCATTATGCGAGAACAGGGCGAGGGACGGATCATCCAGAATAGTTCGGTACTGGGCCTGGTGGCGATGTCTTATCGTGGTGCCTATAATGCCAGTAAATTTGCACTGGAAGGATTGAGCCAAACGATGCGCATGGAATTAAAAGGCAGTGGTCTTTTTGTCTCACTGATCGAGCCTGGTCCAGTAGAAAGTGATTTTCGGAAGAATGCACTAGCCGCTTTGCGCCGACATATTGATATTGAAAAAACAGTTCATCGTGATGTTTATAAAAAAACAGTGGATCGACTGGAGGCCCTTGGTGCTGTTGTTCCGTTTACTTTACCGCCTGAAGCCGTTTTGAAAAAAGTGCTTCATGCATTAGAAAGTTCTCGACCCAAAAACCATTATTTTGTCACCTTTCCAACGCACTTGTTTTCTTTCCTTAAACGCGTGTTACCAGATAGAATACTGCAAGCAATCGTTTCGAAAGTATAAAAAAAAGGAAAAATAATAATGAAACTGGCAACTTTTACCCATAATAATCAGACAAGTATCGGTGCGGTAATAGAGGATGAAATAGTCGATGCTACACTGGCTGACGATTTACCAAAGGATATGATCTCATTCCTGGCAGCTGGCCAGCCAGCATTAGAAAAACTTCAGACTCTGATCGATATAGGCGTGGGTAGAATTCCGCTTGAAGATGTTCATCTTGAGGCTCCGATTCAGAATCCGCAAAAATTTCTGGCGATTGGTTTAAATTATGGAAAACATATCGCTGAAACTGGACTGGAAAAACCTGAGTTTCCTACTTTTTTTAATAAGCAATCCAGCTGTGTTAATGGACCTTTTGGCCCGATTCATCTTCCACGTGTATCAGAAAAACTGGATTATGAAGGTGAGCTGGCTTTTGTGATCGGGAAAAAATGTCGCCATGTGCCGAAAGAAAAAGCACATGAGGTGATCGCCGGTTTTATGATCTGCAATGATGTCTCGGTACGGGACTGGCAGTTCTGGGCACAGACGATGACACTGGGTAAATCTTTTGATACGCATGGTCCGATCGGCCCCTGGATTGTGACACCAGATGAAATCGAGGATCCACATAATCTGAATATCAATGTCTGGGTCGATGATGAACAGCGACAGGCGATCAATACCAATGAAATGATCTTCGACTGTTACGATATGATCAAAACGCTTTCAACCGCGTTTACCTTGATGCCCGGTGATATTATTTCAACCGGAACCGGAGCGGGGGTTGGAGTGAAAATGAAACCGCGTGGATATATGAAAGCCGGACAGGTTTGCCGTATTGAGATCGAAGGCATTGGTGCTATTGAAAATCCGGTTATTGATGAACCGGAAGATACCGTTTTGTATTAGTAGTTCAGGTTAATTAGAGCCAGTCAGATCAACGATATCGAACCCGTGTTCCGTGTGCCAGAGCCATATTGATCTCATCGGCTGAAATCTCCTTTGGAAAATAGGTGCCGGAAATATTCGCATCAGCAAAACTTGCGCCTTCCAGGTTCGCGTTCCTGAAATCAATCCCGCGAAGATCCGCCATACGAAAATAACAATCGCTGAAGTCAAGTCCATCAGCATCAAGCCCACGAAGATCGGTTCGACTCAAATCACAACCGGTAAGATCACAGGTCGATCCAGAAGCTTTTAATGCATTGAATTGTGATATTTGCCCTGTACGGAGCAGGGCAAATAAAGGGTCATCTGAAATTCTGGGTTTGCTCATGTTTTCTACTCCAATCAAGTGTCTCAACAATTATAGCGGCAATTCGCTGGAATCATTCAATACGTTTCAAGAG
>JALSSM010000294.1 GCA_026984275.1 Gammaproteobacteria bacterium | reverse complement strand
ATCATTGCACCAACACGAGAACTGGCTATTCAGATCCATAAGGATGCCATTGCATTAGGGAAATATACCGATCTTAAACTTGCGCTTGTTTATGGTGGTGTTGATTATGAGAAACAACGCAAGTCTCTGGGTGGCGGGATTGATATTCTGATCGGAACACCGGGAAGGATTATTGATTACTTCAAGCAGCATGTGTTTGATCTTCGTGCCATCCAGGTCGCGGTTCTTGATGAAGCCGATCGAATGTTTGATCTGGGTTTTATTAAAGACATCCGCTTCATGTTTCGACGTATGCCAAAACCGGAAAAACGTTTGAGCATGATGTTTTCAGCGACACTGTCTTTTCGGGTCAAAGAACTGGCCTATGAACACATGAACAACCCAAAGTCTCTTGAGGTTGAAACCGAAAATGTCACCGCTGACAGCGTAAAACAGATCATGTATCACGTTCAGAATGAGGAAAAGATCCCTCTGTTGATCGGTTTACTGAATAAGATGGATACACCCCGAGCGATCATTTTCGTGAACACCAAAAGAACGGCTGAAGAAGTGACCGGCTGGTTAATGGGCAACGGTTATAAAGTCGGTTTACTCTCCGGTGACGTACCACAAAAGAAACGCCAGCGCCTGATCAAAGAAATTGCCGATGGCGAACTTCGGATCCTGGTGGCAACTGATGTTGCCGCACGAGGTTTACACATTGATGATGTCAGTCATGTTTTTAATTATGACTTGCCACAGAACGAAGAGGACTATGTTCATCGGATCGGACGTACTGCACGTGCCGGAGCATCGGGTATTGCGATCAGTTTCGGTTGTGAAGAATTTGTTTTCTCTCTGATGGAAATTGAAGAATACATTGGTCACAAGATTCCGGTAGAACCGATCAGGAATGATCTTCTGGCATCACCCGAACCTCCGATTAAAGTAAAAAGAAAACAACCTGATCGCAACAATAAAAACCGGAATAACAGGCAACGGCGACCTCAGCGTTCACGTAAACAGAACTCTCAGTCCTGAAAACGTTAGCGGCCGGATCCAGCAAGTTCGGTCAGACGAACACGGTTGCGTCCCGATCTTTTTGCTTCGTATAAAGCCTGATCAGCGCGGTTGATTAATTGTTCGAGCGTTTCATCCGGGAACCATTCTGCCACTCCAAGACTCATCGTAACGTCTATGACGTTATTTTGAAATTTGACAGGACATTTTTCGATCGACTCACGAACACGTTCTGCTACTGTGCTGGCCATTTCGAGATCAGAACCCGGAAGTATGATCAGAAATTCCTCTCCACCGATTCGGCCCACCATATCATCTCCGCGAACAAGATTATCCATTCGTGCAGCAACATTTTTCAGCACCGCATCACCGGCAGCATGGCCGTATGTATCGTTGATTGCTTTGAAATAGTCGATGTCAGACACAATCAATGAAAAAGACTCTCCATTTTTACGGGAATCAACCATTGCCTTTCCAGCATTGATCAGGACATGTCCTCGACTGCTGATACCCGTCAAAGTATCAACATTAACTTTTGTCGATAACTTGTCTTTTTCCTCACGTAACCTGTTAACAGATTTTTCCAGCGTTTCGACATTGTTTGAAAAATAAGTATCCGTTGCCAGAGACATATCAAGGCAGATTATTTTAAGTGTAAATTCATAGAGTGCGGATCGTTGTTGGGCATCAAGCCCTTCCGTTTGATAAATTTTTCGTAGCAGCAGATCCTGCAGATAAAAATACGAGCACTGGTAGAGGGTCAGGGGCAAATTGATCATTGAATGCACCAAGCCGATCTGCAAACGCTTTTCAAAATAGAACTCTGAGTCAAAACCCTGCCCCAGCGTTTGTAAGTAGTTTCGTTGTGTTTTTTTCAGGCGGTTAATATCAAGCCTGCCAATAAAGTGCAATATTTGCTCTTCACCCAGCATATAGTCATAAAACTCATCGATCAGTTGATCAAGTTGTGGACAAATGACCTGTTCATTCAACTGCTTTGCCAGCAGGTGATCCTGTTCTTCGAGTCGCATTAGTCGCAATCTATTATGACGACCAACCGTATCGAAGCCATACTTTTTACAGAGTGACTCTTTCATTCCCGGAAAACCCTTCTTTTTCTTAGGATGCGCTACAACGATTCTATGTGCTATTCAGCTCCAATGTTTCAACCAACCATTGACCGATGTCCTCAATTTCTTCCAGAGACACGGCATGTTGCATTGGGTATTCATGCCAGCTCACAGCATAACCCGTCTGCTTTAACTGATCAGCGGAATTTTTCCCCTGTTGTATCGGGATCACGGGATCCATTGTCCCATGTGCCATAAAAATGGGGATCGTTAAATTTGCCGGATGGGCTTCTGTTTCCAGTTTATCTGGCAGGGCGAGATAAGTAGACAGTGCCATCAATCCAGCCAATGGTTCTGGGTAACGAAGACCAGTATGAAGAATAATGACGCCACCCTGAGAAAAGCCAGCCAGCAAAATTTTCTCCGTGGGAATACCTGCTTCTTTTTCTCGCTGAATAAAATTTTCAAGGATCTGCCTTGACGCTTCGATACCCTCGACATCCTCACGTTTTCGAAGATCCATTTCCTTGATGTCATACCATGCACGCATGACCATACCACCATTAATCGTAACCGGCCGCTGCGGAGCATGGGGGAAAATAAAACGGATGCCGTGATTTTCCGGAAGTCGCAACGCCGGGATCACGGGTTCAAAATCGTGACCATCCGCACCTAGACCATGCAACCAGATCACACTGGCTTTATGTTTACTTCGAGGTTCAATAATCACGGCCTGTTGGTTTTTATTTGAAGATTCCATCAGCAAATCTTATCATGGTCATCTATGGTATCCTCAATACTTCTTTCAGAAATTTAAGAATAACGATGTCACAACTTCAAAAAATAAACACTGGATTGCTGATCGGTTTGTTTCTGTTTCTATCCGGCTGCGGCCAGAAGGGCGATCTCTACCTTCCGGGTCAGAAGGATGCAGGCCTTGATCAAACTCACCAATATCAGATCAGTTAAATGACTCAATTCAGTTATAAAAATGATGAGCTTTTCGCCGAAGCTGTCTCTCTAAGCTCTATCGCGGAAACTGTCGGTACGCCCTGTTACGTCTATTCCCGACAGGAGATCGAGTCAAACTGGCTAGCTTATGATCAGGCATTATCGGCGCATGATCACCTTGTTTGTTATGCGGTAAAAGCTAATTCCAATATTGCAGTGATCAATCTGCTTGCCCGTTTGGGTTCAGGGTTCGATATTGTGTCTATTGGCGAACTTGAACGCGTGATCCGTGCAGGTGGTGATCCAGCCAAAATTGTATTTGCCGGTGTGGCAAAACGTGAAGATGAAATGCGACGTGCACTCGAAGTTGGGATCCGTTGTTTTAATGTTGAATCGGAACAGGAGCTTGAAAGACTTGATCAGGTTGCCGGTGATATGAATCTCAAAGCGCCTGTTTCCATTCGGGTCAATCCTGACGTGGATGCTGGAACACATCCTTATATTTCTACCGGTCTGAAGGAAAACAAATTCGGTATCGCCATGGATCAGGCGCGTGCGGTTTATCAACGTGCAGCCAAAATGAAAAACATAGAGATCATTGGTGTAGGTTGCCACATCGGATCACAGCTCACGGACATGACACCATTTGTGGATGCTCTGAAACGTATTTTGAATCTTGCTGATCAGCTTGAATCTGATGGAATTTCTCTACAACAGATTGATATTGGCGGTGGTCTCGGGATCCGGTATGAAGATGAAACGCCACCAACACACCAGGAATATGCCGATGCGATTTTACCCTTGCTGGCTGATCGTAATCTGACTTTATTGATCGAACCGGGAAAATCAATCGTCGGCAATGCTGGTGTGCTTTTAACGAAAGTAGAATATCTCAAATCCAACGATGTGAAATCTTTCGCAATTGTCGATGCGGCGATGAATGATCTGATGCGGCCTTCTCTCTATGATGCATGGCAGGAAATTCAGCCGGTTTCGATCACTAATGCGGAAGATCAGAACTACGATGTCGTCGGCCCCGTTTGCGAAACGGGCGATTTCCTCGGTCGTAATCGGCAACTAACAGTTCAGCCGGATGATCTGTTAGTGGTTCGATCCGCTGGAGCCTACGGCTTTACCATGAGCTCAACTTACAACTCCCGGCCACGGATCGCAGAAGTGATGGTCGATGGTGATCAGACTCATCTGATCAGACGACGCGAAACTATCGATGAACTAATGACCGGAGAGTCTCTCCTGCCCCCCGGAAAATAATTAATTGATCATGCAACGAACCCTCGAGCCAGAATTGATGGATGAAGAGGAACAGTCTCGAGCTTATTCCGAAGCCGATTTTTCTGAACCACACGATATGTTCGTGGCTGAGTTTAAACAGATCTTCCCTGCGATCGAAGGCAACATCCTTGATCTTGGTTGTGGCCCAGCCGATGTAACCGTTCGTTTTGCCCGATCTTTTCCGCAATCAAAAATTGATGCTGTAGATGGTGCAGAAGCGATGCTGCAATACGGACAACAGCGAATTGAGCAGGAAAACCTGACTGATCAAATAACGCTTATCCACGAAATTTTACCGGCAACGACCAAACTCCGTCAGCAATACGATGTGATTATTTCCAATAGCCTGTTACATCATCTTGCTGATCCTGCCACCTTATGGGACACTATTCGTCAAAAATGTGCAGACAATGGGTTCGTTTTTGTCATGGATCTGATGCGTCCTGCCTCACAACAACAAGCAAAACAATTTGTGGAACTTTATGCTTCAAATGAGCCAGAAGTACTGCAGCGTGATTTCTTTTATTCGTTACTGGCTGCACACAGGCCAGATGAAGTTGGAGCCCAGCTTGAAAAAGCCGGACTTGACTGGTTAAGCGTCAAAGCACTCACTGATCGCCATCTGGTTATTTTTGGACAAAGAGCAGTGTGCACATAAATGGTGCATTTTTATTATTTTATGCACCATTTATGCGCATATTGATCGATGATGATATGCTATCTTATTGAAATATATAAAGAATCTTGATGGCATGTATTTTGCGCTATAGTGTGGTTCATAACATATTATTTCAGAAGAACTATTTTAGTATAACTAACAGTAAAACCAGCCGGAGGAGTGGCAATGTCTGCACAAACAAAAAAAGTACTTAAAATGATCAAAGATGAGGAAGTCAAATTCGTTGATTTCCGTTTCACAGATACAATCGGTAAAGAACAACATGTTTCTGTACCTGCACATACGATTGAAGAAGATATTTTCGAAGAAGGTAAAATGTTCGACGGTTCTTCTATTTCAGGCTGGAAGGGTATCAACGAGTCCGACATGATCCTGATGCCAGATCCTGAATCTGCTGTGCTTGATCCATTCTTTGATGACACAACTCTGATCTTGCGATGTGACATCATCGAACCTTCGACAGGTGAAGGTTACGAACGTGATCCACGTTCTGTTGCCAAGCGTGCTGAAGCTTATCTCAAGTCTTCTGGGGTTGGTGATGCGGCATTCTTTGGTCCCGAGCCAGAATTCTTCATTTTCGACGACGTTAAATGGAGCGTTGATATGAGTGGAAGTTCTGTCAAAATTGATTCTAATGAAGCCTGCTGGAACTCGGATAAGGTTTTTGAAGATGGCAATATTGGTCACCGACCTGGTATTAAAGGCGGTTATTTCCCGGTTCCTCCTGTTGATTCATTGCAGGACATCCGTTCCACCATGTGTCTGATCATGGAAGAAATGGGACTTGAAACCGAAGTACATCATCACGAAGTTGCAACCGCTGGTCAGTGTGAAATCGGTACTGTTTTCAATACGATGGTCAAACGTGCAGATCAAAACCAGATCCTGAAATACGTTGTTCACAACGTAGCTCACGGTTATGGAAAAACAGCGACTTTCATGCCGAAACCTGTGGTTGGTGATAACGGTAGCGGTATGCATGTTCATATGTCTCTGGCCAAAAAAGGCAAAAACCTGTTCGCCGGTAATGAATATGGTGGCCTTTCAAAAACAGCGCTGCATTATATCGGTGGTGTGATCAAACATGCGCGTGCGATCAACGCATTTGCTAATGCGTCTACCAACAGCTACAAACGACTGGTGCCTGGTTTTGAAGCGCCTGTGATGCTGGCTTATTCAGCTCGTAACCGCTCTGCTTCTATTCGTATCCCTTATGTTTCAAATCCTAAAGGTCGCCGAATTGAAGTGCGTTTCCCTGACCCGGCGGGTAATCCATACCTGACTTTCACAGCTCTGATGATGGCTGGTCTTGACGGAATCAAAAACAAGATCGACCCGGGTGAAGCGATGGATAAGGATCTATATGACCTGCCAGCGGAAGAAGCGGCCGAAATTCCAACGGTTTGTTCTTCACTGGATCAGGCACTGGAAGCTCTGGATGCCGATCGCGACTTCCTCAAAGAAGGCAACGTTATGTCTGATGACATGATCGATGCTTACATTGAGCTGAAAATGGAAGAAGTCACTGCTCTACGCATGACAACTCATCCAATCGAGTTCGATTTATACTACAGCCTGTAAAGAAAACAGCCTGAATAAAAAGCCTCCGCGTCAAACCGGGGGCTTTTTTTTGCCTGTGTGTCATGATGTTCCTTTTCTTAAAGCTGGCCTGTTTGTTGCATTACTCTCTATGAAAACTTCATGGGGCGATCTGAGCCTCAGCCGATATTGGCCTGAAAAGGTCAATATCCGCTAAATCAGCTTTTTCTTTTGTTCAGCAACTTATTTGAACAGGGTGAAAAGATCCATGTGTTTCAGCCTGTGTTCATCATTGTTGTTTTAAGCTGTACTAATATTGATAACTAATTTGTCTTATTAACATGCGTAATCTAACTGTTATATTACTGGTCTTTCTGGCGCTGCCATTGGTTACCACTGCAGCTATCTATAGGTTTTATGATGAAAATGGAAATGTCGTTTTTGCCGATCAACCGGGGCCAGGTGCTGAGGAGATTGAGAAAAAAGATATACAAACCATTAAAACCAATAAAGCCCGTCCAACGACTAAATTAAAGAATACCGACCAAGATAAGACAAAATTTTCATATACTGAATTCAGGATCAGTAAACCAGAAAATGATGCCACTATCCGTGATAACAATGGCGATGTTAATGTTGATATTACGATCAAACCACAATTAAGAACCAAACTGAAACACAAAATAGTCCTGCTTCTGGATGGAAAACCCGTATCAGAACCCGGCACCGCAACAGCATTCGCATTACATAATATCGATAGAGGACAGCATACTTTATCCGCTAAAGTCATCGATAAAGAAGGTAAAACCATCATATCAGTCGATTCTGTTACTATTCATCTCAAACGTTTTTCAATACTTCAGCCAAGACCGGCCAATACGCTTCCTCCACCATCACAAACCACACCTGCAGCCACTAAATAAATCTCATAAGCTCTCTGGCCTGATAATTGCTCCTTATCTATATTAGCTCATGTAGCTAAGCGGATTGCCGTTTGTAATTCAACATAACCATTTGATAATTATAGTATTATTATAGAAATAGAAAACTGAGGATGAAACCGGCCCAAAATGTGCTTGCACCAGATTGGTGCGAGTGCTCCAATATCGATATGAACCTTTTTGAAGATGCCACAGCATTACTGGACAATTTAAGTACAGCGATCCTGTTATTTGATACCGATAAACGGCTACATTCAATCAATGCTGCTGGCGAAGACCTGCTCTCAACCAGTAAGCGCGCTGTTTGTGGACAAATGATCGATGAGCTTTTTATTGATTTTCCTTTACTGGATGCAATGACGGAATGCCTTAAATCGGATCAACCCTTTACGGAACGGGATGTAGAACTTCGAATTAGCACTGAACATACCATTATTGTTGATTGTGCCATTACGCCTTTGCCGAAAAGTATTTTCTCAAACGGTGCAGTTTTCGAGTGTATCAATGTCGATCGAAACCGACGCATCACCAGGGAAGAAGATATTATGGCACGGCATCAGGCGACCAGCGCCCTGATCCGTGGTATGGCACACGAAATTAAAAATCCGCTGGGCGGTTTGCGTGGTGCAGCTCAATTGCTAGAAAGAGAACTGGAAACAGAAGATCTGAAAGAATATACAGGGATCATCATCAGTGAAGCTGATCGACTGCGTAAGCTGATCGATCGCATTCTTGGACCCAGTGACGCACCCATTTTGCGCCAAATTAATATCCACGAAGTACTTGAACACATTCGTTCATTAGTCGATGCAGAAACACCTGATCAGATCAACATCGAGCGGGATTATGATCCCAGCCTGCCAGACATGATGGCGGATCGTGATCAGCTCATACAGGCATTGTTGAATATTGTCAGGAATGCAGTTCAGTCTGTTGGTGATCATGGCACCATAACGTTAAAAACCCGAGCCGAGCGGCAATTCACCATGGGGAATCAACGCCATAAACTTGTGGTTCGTATCGATATCATTGACGATGGTCCAGGCATTCCGGAAGAACTCCGGGAAACAATTTTCTATCCGATGGTGACCGGACGAGCAGAAGGTACAGGATTAGGTCTTTCCATCGCACAAACTCTGATCCACCGTCACCACGGCTTTATTGATTTTGATTCCACACCCGGTCAGACGACCTTTACCACCTGGTTACCATTGGAGGCTAAAAACTCATGATTAAAGCAAAGGTCTGGGTCGTCGATGATGATCGTTCAATTCGTTGGGTACTCGAGAAGGCTCTGGAAAAAGCGGATATGCAAATTACCTGTTTTGAAGAAGCCGATAGTGCTCTGGAACAATTAAAACTGAGTCAGCCAGATGCCATTATTTCTGATATTCGTATGCCAGGCACCAATGGTCTGAATCTTCTGGATGAAGTACAGCGATTGTATCCCGAATTACCGGTCATCATCATGACGGCCTATGCTGATCTGGGACGTGCCGTCGCCGCCTTTCAGGGTGGTGCTTTTGAATATTTACCCAAACCTTTTGATGTTGATGAAGCGGTGACAACTGTCCGCAGAGCCGTTCGAACACAGGAAACTTCTTCTGAAAAAGAATCATCAGTCACTGTCGATATGTCAGGCATTATCGGTGTGGCACCCGCCATGCAGGAAGTTTTTCGTGCTATCGGTCGATTATCCCGTTCACACATGACCGTTCTCCTCACCGGCGAATCCGGCACAGGTAAAGAACTCGTTGCCAGAGCACTACATGATCATAGTCCTCGAGCTGATCAACCTTTTATTGCCCTGAATACGGCAGCCATTCCCAAAGATCTTCTGGAGAGTGAATTATTTGGGCATGAAAAAGGGGCGTTCACAGGTGCAACAGCGCAACGAACAGGACGCTTTGAACAGGCCAATAACGGCACGCTATTCCTCGATGAAATTGGCGACATGCCGTCTGAATTACAAACACGCCTGCTTCGCGTGCTGGCTGACGGCGAATTTTATCGCGTCGGTGGTACAACACCAATTAAGGTTGATGTACGGATCATTGCGGCCACTCATCAAAAACTCGAGGATCTGGTGCTGGATGGTAGCTTCAGAGAGGATCTGTTTCATCGTCTGAATGTGATCCGGTTGCATTTACCACCCTTAAGAAATCGGCGCGAAGATATTGGTTTGTTGATGGATCATTTCCTCAACAAGGTTGCTAACGAACTCGGAATTGAAGCAAAAACCCTGCACCCCGATGCGGCTACATTTCTGCAAAGTTATGAATGGTCTGGAAATGTCCGTCAACTGGAAAATGTCTGCCGATGGTTAACGGTGATGGCTCCAGCACAGGAGATCCATATTGAGGAACTACCGCCTGAAATTACAGATTCCGATCCTTCGGCACAAACTTCAGGTGACTGGAGATCACAACTTAAACACTGGGCAGAGCAACGACTGGCCAGTGGTGATGTTAATCTGCTCGATGAAGCCACGCAGATCTTTGAAAAGGTTATGATCCAGGCAGCCCTGGACAAAACTGGTGGACGACGACAGGATGCTGCAAAACTACTGGGTTGTGGGCGTAATACCTTAACTCGTAAAATCAAAGAGCTGGAAATTGAGAATTGACCATCTCCTGAAAAAACAATATGCCTTCTTCATCCAGTCGTTTTAACAACTTTCTTTTAGATTTGAGCTGTTGTTTGAGAAAAGTAATTCCTGTCAGTGCATCCTTATCACTTGAGATTTGCTCCAGATTCAGCTGATCTTCAAGATCTACAATTTCCTCCACAAGTTTATACCAGACCTTATCGTATTCTTTACTATCTTCAAATGATCTCACCTTTATTCTCCTTTTTTATAATTCCGGATTCAATCTTGGGACAGTTTCATTAAAAATTAGTGGCATTCTTATGAAGTTTTTGTGACAGGTTTCCTAAATATTCCTCCATCCTGGCCGATACATCAGATACAAATCATTCAACAAGGACATCTGAGAAATGAGTGAAACAGAACTCGAAGA
>JALSSM010000293.1 GCA_026984275.1 Gammaproteobacteria bacterium | reverse complement strand
TATTCAATACTCCCGAGAATTCGACCATGGCATCGTGTGTGGCAAGAGCCTCAAACTTATTGGGTGCAGAAAAGAAAGGAAGCCCAGTAAACTTTGCCACTTCCTGTGCAAACATATCAGCAAAATCCGATTTTGAATTCAATCCTGTACCCACAGCAGTACCACCTTGTGCCAGAGGGTACAGCCGCTTGAGACTATCATTAACCCGTTCAATACCCAACCTTATCTGCTCTGAGTAACCAGAAAACTCCTGCCCCAGTGTCAGCGGAATCGCGTCCTGTAAATGGGTTCTGCCGATCTTGATTATGGTATTCCATGTCTGTGACTTACCGGATAATGTTTCAAATAAATGTTCCAGTGCCGGAATTAGTAAATGATGAGTTTGCTCGACCGCAGCAATATGCATGGCGGTTGGAAAGACATCATTTGAAGACTGGCTAAGGTTACAGTGATCATTCGGATGGACAGGAGTCTTAGAGCCCACACTGCCACCAAGACGTTCAATGGCCAGATTGGAAATTACCTCATTGGCATTCATGTTCGATTGGGTGCCAGAACCCGTCTGCCAGATAACCAGAGGAAAGTTATTATCCAGTGTGCCATCGATCACATCCTGAGCAGCATTGAGAATCGCATCACCAATTTTTATATCGATACTGCCCAGTGCAATATTGGTCAGGGCAGCACAACGCTTAACAATACCCAATGCACGAATAAGGGGGCGAGGCAGACGTTCATTACCTATCTTAAAATTACCTAGAGAACGCTGAGTCTGTGCACCCCAGTATTTTTCAGCAGGCACCCGTACCGAGCCTAAAGAGTCAGTTTCAGTACGGAAAGATTTCATGGTTTATCACCGCCTATATTTACATACAGCGATCTGCAACGAGCTAACCCTCAAAGGATTTAATATCACCAGGATGACGTAACATTTTATTGACTTCATCAAGGTGTAGCTCTTCTTCAACAATCATCTCTCTGGCATATTCTTCGATCAGTACTGATTTACCTTCAGCAAGCCTTAACAGATCATAATAGATCGCTATCGAAGCTTTTTCGTGTTCCAGACTTTCGCGTAAGATATCACCGATATCATGGTTGGCTGTTTCCAGCAAAGCACCAATCTTAAGGGAAGGATGGCCACCTAATAGTGTGACCAGTTCTCCAGCCTTATGTGCATGAATCAGGCTCTCATCAGCATTTCCCTTAAGCCATGAAACAATAGGAATACGACCATACCCATAAACCATCAGGGAGTAATGTGTATATCGAACGACTCCTGCCAGCTCCAGCTCCATGATATTGTTGAGGATCTCAATTGCCTGTTGCTTTTCCTGCTCATTCATATCATTCCTCCTGTTATCTGACTAAGAAAACTCTGACTTAATTCAGAGTTTTCGCAGTACAGGGATGACTGCAATCTTCAATCACATTGATTCACAGCATTAACTTTTCTCCCCGGTAATGTAGTGTTGTAACTGATCAATCAGAAACTTCTGTTCCGCAACAATTGCCTTCACTAAGTCGCCGATTGAAACTATGCCGATCACATGTTTGTTTTCCACTATAGGAAGATGCCTGACACGTTTGTCTGTCATCAGTGCCATGCATTCCTCAACCGTTCTTTCCGGCTTAACGCACAGGACTCGTCTTGTCATGATCTCTTTAACCGGGAAATCTTTTGAAGATTTACCTTCCAAAATGACTTTGCGTGCATAATCTCTTTCCGTCACCATCCCTGCCAGTTTCTCATTTTCCAGTACTAGTAGAGCTCCTACCTCTCTCTTCGACATCAGGTTAACGGCATCATAAATCACGGTTTCCGGACCCACTGACCAGATGTCGTATCCTTTAGTATCTAAGATTTCTTTGACCAATCCCATCTGCAAATGCCCCTGGAGAACTAATCTTCCTGCAGTATTTTATCTTGCCAACAAATATAGAAAAAATTTGTCTATATTTTCGTATATATAGTTCCAGTTTTTTGTAACTTGTTATCTCAGTATAGCACCGGGCTGTAAATGTGGACTGAGTTTATTAACTCTTTTTACTATCAGAAGCCCTGTTTTTTCAGAGCTTTTCTGATCAATAATGTTAAAACATCTCAGGTGATAATCATGCCTCAAACAATGCATGCAATGGTTCTCGAAAAAACCGGTCAGCCCTTGATCGGTACCGCTCGTGAGATTCCATCACCAAACCCTGATCAGGTTTTAATCAAGGTGAAGGCCTGTGGCGTCTGTCGTACC
>JALSSM010000292.1 GCA_026984275.1 Gammaproteobacteria bacterium | reverse complement strand
GGACAAAAAGGAGAAATATTTTGCCATGTGGCAACATCAACGTGGTGATTTTCTGGTAGAGGAATAATGTCAGAAAAGTTGAACTCATTAAACATTATTGGTTGTGGCAAAGTCGGGAAAACTTTGGCTCGACTCTGGATAAAACATGATATTTTTGAGATCAGAGATATTGTTACGCGATCAATGGAAAGTGCTCGATCAGCTGTTAACTTTCTTGGTGGTGGTACACCCGTTAATCATCTGGATAAAATAAAAAAGGCAGATATATTTCTCATCGCAACACCCGATGATCAAATCCACAAAACCTGCCAGGCGTTATCTGAAATGGATTTGATCAAATCAGGAAATATCGTTTTTCACTGTAGTGGGGCTCTCTCGTCATTAGAACTTGATCAACTCAAATCATCTGGTGCACATGTTGCAAGCATTCATCCGGTAAAGAGCTTTGCTAACCCTGATTCTGCTTGTGAGACTTTTGATGGCACCTTTTGTGGGACGGAAGGTGAAAAAGAAGCGCTTGAGATCCTTCATCCTGCTTTCGAAAAAATTGGTGGCATAATATTTTCAATTGATGCTCAACATAAAACAGAATACCACGCGGCTAATGTGATTGTCTGTAACTATCTGACAGCTCTCATTGAACTGGGTACAAAGGTTTATGAACGATCAGGACTATCATATCAAACAGCCATGCAGGTAATGGAACCACTCGTACGTGAAACTGTTAATAATAATTTTAGTCTTGGCACTGTCAATGCATTAACAGGCCCCATCGCCAGAGGTGATTCCGAGCTGGTGAATCATCAGCTTAAAATTCTCAAGAACTGGAATCCAGAAATTGCTGATCTCTATGCCATGCTGGGAAAACTTTCACTGGAACTTTCAAAAACAAAAGGAACGGCATCTGAAGAAGCATTAAAGAAAATCGAACAGGTTTTCTCGAAAAACGATTGATCTACGGATCAATTTTTTTAAAAATCAATCCATCTTTTCGTGTATGCCAGGAGACATAAATTCGATCGCATTTATTGAGCAGGAAAGGATGATCGGCAGCCCCCGCTGTCTTTGCAACCATTTCCTTCTGCTTCCAGTTTTCACCATTATCAGGCGAGGTTTTCAAATATAATTCCATCTGATCATTGTTAAATTCCATCCAGACCAGATACAGATTATTTTGATGACTCAACAAGTAGGGATGACCAGCTGTTTGCCGATCACCGAAGGAGGTTGGTTGAGTAAACTTGTCTTTACCATTGAGCAGTTTCGCATAAGAAAGTCCTTGTCTTTTGTGACTGTTTGCAAACCAGACAACGTGCGTATTTCCTTGTTGATCAACCTCTATATCGGGTCCATGATGGGGACAGGCATCAATTGCCCATTCGTCCCGACTAAGTCGGATCATCTCTCCGGGTGAATCTTCACTGATGAAATGACTCACGGCATGGTCACGTTTTGAACCCGGAAATACATGCCGCCAGAGGACAATGGGTAGACCTTTTTTGTCCATGCCCATCGCTACTCGACAACATTCACAACTGTGATCAGCAATTTTTTTATTGATAGAAAAACTCTTTCCTCGATCGGATGAGCGAGAATAGTAAACCGCTGATCCAGCATACTTTTTATTTTTACTTTTTGCTCTGAACAGATCTCTCTTGTCGAGCCAGGCCAGATAGATCTCCCCTTTGCTGTTGGTTTCCATTGCTGCAAAACGATGGGCTTCAAATTCATCATCATTGATGGTAGTGGGTTCAGAAAAACTTTTCCCTTGATCCAGCGATCGTACAAAACGGATATGGCCCGTATAGGGACGCGGTGTTTTCATCGTCCAGGCCAGATAGATCTCTCCCTTATTTCCAAAAGCTATCTTCGCTCGATCCTCACCTGAATCATCAATAATTTCTGGTTTTGTATTGATACTGACTGGCTGGCTGAGTGTTTTACCTTCATTATCTGAATATTGTAGATAGACATGACCATTGAAAAACCAGACTAACCATAAGCGTCCTGTTGCATCAAAACGTGTGGTCACAAAACGGGAACAATGTAGATCAGGGTTTACCGTTTCCGGAGAGCATAACGACCTGTACTTACCATGACCATGGACTGTTGTTGAGAGGGGAAGAAGCAACAACAGCCATAGCAGGGAGTAAACCGAACTAGAAGTTAATCGATGCTTCAAGGAAGAAGGTTCTCTGTGGATAGGGGTGGAAAACAAATGCCGTATCATCGGTCAGATTATCGATACCGAACGAAATA
>JALSSM010000291.1 GCA_026984275.1 Gammaproteobacteria bacterium | reverse complement strand
CCAACTTACGAGACACCCTATCTGCGACTTGCTCATCTTGGTGTGAAAACAAAACGTGATCCAGACTTTCGAATTTCCAAAGAGGTGCTTTCAAATCCGCAGGCAAAAATTATCTATCTGAAGCAATGCTACAACTCACAACTCTCTGATCAGGAATTCAGCACCGCAGCTGAAACGCTGGAAAAACTGATCAATGAAATACCAGATGATCTCTCGCTACAGCAAAACCTCATCTGGCTTCTTGCCAATTGTCCTGATCCTGAAACACGAGATCCGGATAAAGCACTAAAAATGGCAAAAAAATTACTCGCTTATTCAGAAGGTCATGGAAGAATTGGTGCGCTGGTGACACTGGCAACAGCACAACTATCATCCGGCGATAAAAAAGCGGCAAGACTGTCACTTGAAAAAGCGATAAAAATGGCAAAACGAACAGGCTTGACTGATAGCATTGAAACACTGAAAAAATTACGAGACGATGTTGAAACAAAAGAAACTTTCGAGTTTAAGGCAACACCTTTCAAGCTCGATGATCCCTGGGATATGTCAAAACCTCACCCGATGGATCTACTGGAATATTAAAGGTTCCTTAAAGCGATAAACGTTTAAAGATTGTTCTGGGAATGATTTTTATCACTCGCATGATCCATCTCCAGAACCAGGGAAGATAAACCACACTTTTTTGTTTTTCTATTGCTTTCTTAATACCCAAAGCAATCGTTTCTGGTTGTGTCCAGAGCCATCCTTTTTCAAACTCTTCTGTCATTGGCGTATCAACGAAACCAGGCTTAACGGTGATCACTGAAACTCCGGTTCCGTTTAACCGATAACTTAAACCTTCAAGAAAAGTACTGACACTGCTCTTGGCTGCACCATAAACATAATTACTGGCACGTCCACGATCACCCGCAACAGAAGAAAGTACAACCAGTGTGCCCTTGTTCTGTTCTTCAAGATGATGAGCGATGAGTGTTGCAAGCGAAATGACACTGACACTGTTGATTGTGAGCGCTTTAATGGTCTTCCTTGCTGACGCCTCACATTCTTTCTGATCAGGCAGATCACCATGGGCAATTAAGGCCAGATCTATTTCTCCTAATGACTGTCGTGCACGTTTAATTTGAGACTCGTTTTCTTCCAGGCTGACTGGATTAGTTGCATCAAGATCGACTTGTTCAGCTCCCCGTGTGATCAGATCATCTTTGACAATTTCCAGTTTTTCTTCATTTCGTCCTATCAGATAAAAATGCACACCTTCTTTGCAATAGAGCCTGGCGGTCGCCTGAGCGATGGCAGAACTTGCTCCAATAATAAGGATCTTTTTCATCCCATGACCCGTTGCCAGAATGTCGATGAGAAAGCTGGATCGACATAATGTTTAAACTTATCAACTTGTGGAAAAAATTCCCTGAAATGTTCAGCACTCATGCGTGCATCTTTTGCCGGATAGACCGCCCCTCCTGCATTGGCAACAATACTGTCAAGACGGTCAAACAATCTCAACAAAGCTGTCCCACTATTCGGAAAATCCATTGCCAGGGTTACACCATGGCGGGGGAACGACATTAATCCTTTCGATTTGATCTCTCCGAATACTTTCAATACAGCAAGTGGAGAAGCAAATCCTGATTTAAGAACTTCTTCAAGCAGAGTCTCAATTGTTTTCTTACCCTGCTCAACAGGGACGACGCATTGATATTGAAACAGACCTTTTTTTCCATAGAGCCGATTCCAGTTTTTTAATTTATCCAGTGGGTAAAAGAACTTTTCGTAACATAATGTTTGTTCCAGAACACCCGGAGGGTGAGCATTATAATAAACAGCATTAAATATTTTACTGGTGAAATTATTAACGATAAAACTCGGCAAATTAAATGGTAACTTTTTACTCTTGCTTATCTGGTCATTATTACTGTCTTGCAACCGGGTACAATGGTTTGCCCGCATAAAAATTCCACGTCCACTTAGATCTTTCGATGCACAATCGAGCCAGGCAACCGTATATTCATATTCCCATTCTGATTGTTTGGATAATTCGAAAAAATCATCCAGTGTTTCAAACTTCATTGTCTCAACATTAAGACAGGGAGCATCAATTGGCATGAGCATAATATCTGCCCAGACAATCAATCCGGTCAATCCAAGACCACCAATGGTTGCAAAAAACAGATCAGAATGTTGAGTGCGTGAACAAATGACTGTTTTACCATTCGATCGCAATAAAGCCAGACGAATGACATGATTACCAAAAGAACCCCGACGATGATGATTTTTTCCATGGACATCATTGGCAATAGCCCCTCCGACAGTAATATATTTTGTGCCTGGAGTGACCGGTAAAAACCAACCTTTGTGTACAAAATTTTTCAGCAGATCAGCTAATAGAACACCAGGTTCACTGCGCAGAATATGTGTTTTTGGATCAAAGGAAATAAGATGGTTTAATGAGCGTGTATCAAGAGATACACCATCCTTATTCAGGCATGAATCCCCATAACTGCGACCATTACCATAGGGCAGAAGCGATCGACCATCTTTGATTTCCGGTAACTTGTCTGTACGCCATTTAATCAGACGAACATCCGTGCTTTTTTGTCCGGTAAGCCCCCAGGATGTGAGGTTCTTCTGCATTATGATCGCCCCCAAGGATTATCATTCATTGATGTGAATTATAGCGTAGCCAACAGCAGCACTAAAGCCAGTAAGACACCTGTGATCAGGCTGACTTTATCTCGTAATGCAAATACCAGTGGATCATCGTCCATTTCATTTCGGCGCGTCTTTAACCACATGCGGCTAATCCAGTAAAGCATCAAAGGACAAACAAGCCATAAAAATTGTGGTGATTGATAGAGTGTCGTGACTTCACTACTGTTGATGTAAAGAGCAATCACAACCACCGAAAGATAACCACTGCTGATCCCCATCACAGACAACATCGGCTCATCTTCTTGATAATAACCTCGACCAGGAATCAAAGTATTTTCATCTCTGGAAATACTGCGAATTTCTGTACAACGTTTTAAAAGAGCCAGACTCAAGAATACGAAGATAGAAAAGGCTAGCAACCAGAATGATATCGATACACCAATCGCCAAACCACCTGCAATAATTCTTGTCGCATAAAAACTGGCGATTAAAATGACATCAACCAGTGCGTGCTGTTTTAACTCTAACGAATAAGCGACCACGACGACAAAATAAGCCACTAAAAGTAACACAAGATTTATCGAAACCAGAGAAGCTAAAAGTAGTCCTGTCAGTATCAATACAAAAATCAGAAAAACGATATTCCAAAGTGAAAGAAGCCCCGCTGCAACAGGTCGATTTTTTTTTCTTGGATGCTGCCGATCAGCTTCTAAATCGAGCAAATCATTCACCAGGTAGCCCGCAGAAGCAACCAAAGAGAAGCTGATGAATGCCATAATACATGCCACAAGCGATCCGGGATCAAACAACTGTTTTGCAAGGATCAAGGGTACAAAAATAAGGCTGTTCTTTAACCACTGCCAGGGACGAATGGCTTTCAGGTAAACCTCTGAAGCCGGAGCTGGGTGAATCAATTCCACAGGGATCGCTTTTTTTTGTAATCTTTGTAGAACACCCATTTGTGGGGATACGACATAAGCCCGTTTTATCTCCTTCCAGATATGAAGATCAGCATGACTATCACCCAGATAATCAAAAGCTTGATCGCCAGCATAACGCTTCATGGCAGCCAGTTTATTTTTACCTTTGGTATTCAGATCAAGTGAAGAACCGATCACACCATCAAACAAACCAAGATAGCTGGCAACCTGATCAGCAAAAACCTGGTTTGAAGCCGTTGCCAGAACTATCTTGCGGCCACTTTTACGCTGCTGAGAAATAAATTCCAGCACCTCCTCATCATAAGGAAGTTCAGCAACATCAAGGCTGATTCGATCTGATAATTGTTGCTTGAAATATCCACGCCCATGAATCAACCAGAGTGGAAGTAAAAAAATGACCATTGGATCTTTGCGTAACAATCTTAATAATGGCTCCAGAAAAAGATCAGAGCGCGTCAGGGTATTATCAAGATCGACAAATAGAATGGGTGGCTGACTCATTTTTCTTCCTTTTTGATTCATATTATAAGTCAGCTGCAAATAAAAAAGGCGGGCATATTGCTATGTCCGCCTTTTATATCGTATTTCCTGTTAACTTATGGCGTTGGATGCCAACCTGCATCAGCCCAGAGCTCACCTGTTACAGCTGAGTTGCTGATCAGGAAACAGATCGCATCCGCGATTTCCTGTGGACGGATCAGACGACGTAACTGAGTAAAAGGAATAACATTGCTTTCAATATATTCATCACCCATCGCACGAACCATCGCCGTATCAGTGAAACCTGGATGGATAACACCACAACGGATACCATAGAACATACCTTCTGCTGTCAGTGTTGATGCAGCGCCTTCAATACCTGCTTTCGTTGCGGAATAAGAGATTTGTCCTTTGTTACCTTGTGAAGAAATCGAGCCGATAAAAATCACAGAGCCAGAAATACCTTCATCTGGATGCCAACGCTTTTTACCATTTGCAGCTCGATCTTCTGCAATACGGGCAACCATTTCCAGACCCCAATAAACAGGTGCCATCAGGTTAACATCAAGAACCAGTTTGAATTGATCCTCAGGATAAATATCAGCTTTACCCGTTTCTTTATCGATTCGAACGGCCAGTCGATCACGTGTTATACCGGCCGCTGGAACAACAATGGCCGGGATTCCGTAATCAGCAATCATCTTATCGAAGACTTCTTTTCGGAAGGCAGCATCAGTCGTATCACCAATAAAAGGAATCGCTTTTACGCCACTTTCTTTTTCGACTTCTGCGGCCACTTCTTTTACACGTTCATTCATGTCAACCATGGCAATCGCTTTAATATTGCGCTTGCCCAGTTCATGACAGACAGCCTCACCAATACCACTCCCGGCACCTGTAATGACTGCAACTTTACCTTGAATTTCCATACTTTTTACTCCTGAATTAAATGCTTAACTTTGTTCATCTGTTTCGCTGAAAGTCTGAGTGATCTTTTTTCAGGTTTTCTTTTTTTCCAACAACAAACCTGATTGCAAACTTTCCAGCACCGCGGCGCCCTCCTGATCATCGCAAAGCGTCTGCGCGCCTTCGGCCATGTGTTCATAAATTGTTCTATATTGACCCGTCATGCAATAAACTGGCCGTTTTCTGGAAATGGCTGCTGACTTGCGCCTTATGCACTTCAAGCACAGCAATTTCTTTTTCCAGCTGCTGAATTTTTTCTTCCTGTTCTTTGTTGCTACCTCGCACTACAACAAAAAGATACCCAATGATGATGCCAATAAGCGTCACCAGAGCAAACATCAATAATAGTTGTAGCCGTGTAGATTCGTACATCCAGGATGCTTGACAACATCAGCAAACAATTATGCTGCAGTGCAGTATAGCCGCTATTCAGGGAGATTGGAAGAAACTAATTGATCATTTGTGTTAACTGACAAAACTCTCTTAATATCAATAATTTGAGTTATTCGTCAGGAATTCTCAGTGGCCTCGGCAGGTGGCTTCCTTAAACGAATACCAAGCTCCTTCAGTTGTCTTTCACCCGCTTCTGTCGGTGCCGCTGTCAATGGACAGGCGGCTGTCTGAGTTTTAGGGAAGGCGATCACATCACGGATTGAGGGTGCACCGCACATTAGCATCACCAGCCGATCCAGACCGAACGCCATACCGCCATGTGGTGGACAACCAAATTGTAATGCATTTAACAGAAATCCGAATTTATCTTCTGCTTCCTGCTCATCAATGCCCAACAGCTCAAAAACCGTCTGTTGCATCTCTGTAGTATGGATACGAACCGAGCCGCCACCTACTTCTGTTCCATTGAGCACCAGATCATAAGCTTTCGACAGACAGGCACCTGGATCATTTTTAAGATCATCGATTGAATCAACTTTGGGGGCTGTAAATGGATGGTGCAAAGATTCCCAGCGGTTTTCATCATCATTTCGCTCAAACATGGGGAAATCTGTGATCCAGACAGGCTGCCAGCTATCATCAACCAATCCTAAATCCTGTCCCAGTCGAACACGCAAATTACCCAAAGCCTCGTTCACAATCCGAGCTTTATCGGCACCAAAGAAAACCAGATCGCCAGATTCAGCCCCAGTTCGCTCAAGAATCGCTTCCAGCGCTTCATCCGGCAGGAATTTAAGAATAGGAGATTGCAGTCCATCGCGACCAGCCGCCCGATCGTTCACCTTAATATAAGCCAGACCTTTCGCACCGAAGATCGCTACATACGCGGTGTAATCATCGATCACCTTACGTGAAAGCTCAGCAGCTCCCGGTGCTCTCATGGCCGCTACACGGCCTTCCGGATCGTTCGCCGGACCGGAGAAAACCTTAAATTCGACATCGGTCAGCACATCGGCAATATCGATCAACTCCAGCGGAATTCGCAAATCCGGACGATCGGTACCAAATCGTTTCACGGCTTCATCATATTTCATTCGTGGCACAGGCTGCGGTAACTTCACATTGATACATTGATCAAATAACTCAATCACCATCTCTTCCATGACAGTCATGATCTCCTCTTCTTCCATGAACGAGGTTTCGATATCAAGCTGGGTAAATTCCGGCTGACGATCAGCACGCAGATCTTCATCCCGGAAACAACGCACGATCTGATAATAGCGATCCATGCCTGACATCATCAGCAACTGTTTGAAAAGCTGTGGCGACTGCGGTAATGCGAAAAACTGTCCTGGGTGGGTACGACTGGGAACCAGATAATCTCGTGCACCTTCTGGCGTGGCTCGCGTCAACATTGGCGTTTCAATTTCCATGAAATTCTGATCATCAAGATAAGAACGCATGACCTTGCAGACTTTGGCGCGCAAAATCAGATTCGACTGCATTTCTGGTCGACGCAGATCCATATAACGGTATTTCAGACGCGAATCTTCGTTAACATTATCATCATCGATCTGAATGGGTGGCGTTTCCGAGGCATTCAAGACTTCGATGTCTTTACAGAGCACCTCGATCTCACCGGTTGGTATATCCGGGTTTACTGTTCCTTCTGGACGGTGGCGAACCTTACCTACGATCTTCAGCACATATTCATTCCGAACCTGCTCGGCAATAGCAAAACTTTCAGGCGTATCCGGATCAATAACAACCTGTACCCGACCTTCCCGGTCACGCAGATCAATAAAAATAACACCGCCATGATCACGACGATGGTGGACCCAGCCACACAGTTCAACTTCCTGATCCAGATCGGACGTGTTCACATGTCCGCAATAATGAGTTCGCATTTTGGCCTCGCGAGTAAAAAAGTTACGATAAAAACGGGGAATGTTAAGGGTTCACAGGCCTGAGTGCAATTGCATTAACCTGTAAATCGATAGCGGATCAATCTTTGGAAGCCGATTTTGCCTTTTTCTCCGGTTTAGATTCTTTCGCAGCTGTCGTTTTTGTCGCCGAATCTTTCTTATCTGATCCCTTCGTCTCGGGTTTCTTTTTGGAATTATCCTTAAAATCCGTCTCATACCAACCTGTTCCCTTTAACTTGAAAGCCGCAGCAGACACCAGCTTTCGCAATGTGGGTTCCTTACACTCAGGACAGTCTTTTAACGGATCATCACTCATCTTCTGGAGCTTCTCCAGATGATGACCACATTTCTCACATTGATACTCGTAAATTGGCATTTTTAAATCTCATAAAAATTTCAGGCTGCACAAACATAATGGCAAATAAATAAAAATCAAGCCTCAGACAAAATTTTTTATCATTTGAGTGTTTAATTTCAGTAAACATTCCTGTATTATCGCCCGCTCCAAAACGATGGGCCGTTAGCTCAGCTGGTAGAGCAGTGGACTTTTAATCCATTTGTCATAGGTTCGAATCCTATACGGCCCACCATTTAACATTTAAATGGCAAACATAAAAGATTTCTTGATCTATATAATTTATTCTTTGAAAACCTTTCCTGTTCCATATAAATAAAAAAATAGATTGAATTTTTGTTTTAGTTTATGTCGTGCTGACCTTTTGCTTGTGCTTCGTAGAATTACTTTGTGAAAAGCCTGTTCTTCATTTAACTCTGCTAAGACACATCATTAAGTACATTTGTCACTCACAAACTTTCATAATACAGGTTAAAAAATGGACATCATTCATCGTCACATTCTGTTCAGAATTATGACAATGGTTGCTTTAATCTATTAACCGGCCTGCTTTTTTGTAGAATCTTGCAATAAAAAACATCAAAACAACAAAAACAAACGCAATCGTCAATGCAATACCCCAGATAGGCGAGTTCAAATCATCCTTATAGTAGTAGCACTCTTCAGCCATAATCAAAATTACTGCCAGAACCCAGTATGAAAAGCTGGAATAATCCTTGGCAACTACGCGCTTCCAGTGAAACTTCATGCCCTTCAATGTTGGGACCAAACCTTTAAGTTTCGGGAGCCATCTATTTGTGCTCCTGCAATATTGTTTGTAGTCACCCCCAAACCTGCTCGCGAGATAAAATTCCTCTGCTGCAACAATGGCCATATACGCTATCAGAAAGAATGGAACGCCTATCAGATAAACCCAGATATTATTATGAATAATGAATAACCCAAGTAGAATCAAAAGGTTGCCAAAATAAAGAGGATTCCGGCAATGTGCAAAGATACCGCTGGTAACCAGTTCTTCAGCATAGACTTTATGATCACGCCCACCACGAACAATATAGGCCAACCCAATGACTGCAACTCTAATTAACTGCCCTGTCATAGCAACCAGAAAACCAAGCAGATCCATCCACCATCCCCACATAATATTCCCCTCTGGATTTTCTGGTTTAAGACAGAGCAGGAGCGGAAGCAAAATAACCGGGAACAGTACGTTTCGATATTTGAATAACAGATTACCATAAGAAACAAACGAGGTAAGTTTATGATCTGTCATAACGTTTATTTAAATTATTTAACGGCAATAATGCCAGTGAAATTATACCAACGAAAAATTTCTTCGATGTGTGAAAAACCGGCTTTTGACAATAATGTCATATTTTCTTCCGGCCGGTAGGGTATCAATACATTTTCCAGCGCTTCTCTTTTCTTGGAGATTTCGACTTCTGAGTAACCCTTTCTTTTTTTCATTTCATAGTAGTATTTAATGAATAACCGGTTAAAGAAACTATCGTTAATGATGATTTTTTCAAAAATAATAAGTATGCCCTGATCATTCATACCATCGAAGATTTTTTGAATAATTCTTTCGCGATATAAAGGTCTGACAAATTGCAAAGTCAGAATCAGGGTGACGACGGAAGCATTCTCTATTTCCATTCCTTGATGAATATCAACCTGCTGTAACTCAAATTCCCTCCCTGAATGACTAGTCTCGATTTTTTGCTTTGCTTTATCCAACATCTCATGGGAATCATCAAGGCCAACAAACCGGACTCCTGGTTCAATTAGCTTATCCAGATAAAACAGGGTGGTACCTGTTGCACAACCAATATCAACCAGGTTTGTCCCGGAAACTGCAAAATCAATAGCAACCTCTCCTGTCATTCTTTGCATTTCTTCATAATATGGAACAGATCGGTTGACCATGTCATCAAAAACTGCTGCCGTTTTTTCATCAAAACGAAAATCATTTGTTGACGATTTTTCATCTGCAAAGAGCTGATCACTTGGTGGGTTATGAGCCGTGTCTGGTTCCTTGAGTGGTGTTTTTTTATTGAATTTCAATGAAATGGCCTCAATTTTAATTTACTTTCTGATAAAGAAAAAAATTATAATGGTTTACATACCATAATAAGCCCCCTTTCAACTATATGGTATCTTAATATAAATATTGTTTTCCTGTATTTCCTGACTTCATCCTACTGTAATTTGATTGTCCATTTTTCCATCCATAAACCTGTGCTACTCTTCAGTACATGAAACAGGAACTAAAACACCCAACACCAGACCAGGTGCTTGATGCCAAAGGTCTCAACTGCCCTTTGCCGATCCTGAAAACCAAGCTGGCATTACAACGCATGGAAGATGGCCAGATCCTGCATGTTATGGCGACCGATCCTCACTCTGTTGTTGACTTCAAAGCCTACTGTGCCCGCACCGGGCATGAATTGATCGAGCTGATCGAAGCCGATGATGTGATGGAGTTTTATATTCGACGCCAGAATACACAGATGTGATCGATGGAGTTTGACTCTCCTCTGATCAAAGGAACCCTAATCAAACGATATAAACGTTTCCTTGCCGATATAATTCTTGAAAATGGTGAGCAGATAACAGCGCATACACCGAATACGGGTTCCATGAAAGGTTGTTCTGAACCCGGTTCGACGGTCTGGCTACGCGATACAAAAAACCCTGATCGCAAATACCCTCTCTCCTGGGAAATGGTTGAAGCCAAACCGGGCGTCCTGGTTGGTATTAATACACACCTTAGCAATTCACTGGTAGCCGAGGCCATCGAAAATGGCATTGTGCCTGACTTGCAAGGCTATGATCAGATCAAACGTGAGATCAAATATGGTGTTGAAAAT
>JALSSM010000290.1 GCA_026984275.1 Gammaproteobacteria bacterium | reverse complement strand
GCTATTATACCAATTATTATTTCATCGTCTTTCACACCCCAGGCTGATCGTATTCTCTTTCCTGCTTCTGGATTCAAATTGAATTCATCTGTATCTATTCCGTTAAATACAACTTGCATTTTTTCTGCCGACATTCCCATTTTAATCGCATGATCACGACCAGAACTGGAATTCACAATAATGCTATCAGCAAAACGTGAAAGGCCATATTCCAGTTTACTGGTAGATCTGACAACCCAGTCATATTGACTAAGATCCATATCAGAAGCACGAATACCCCAAACAAGCTTTGCCTTCCCTGTAAATATTTTTATTAGTACTGAGGCTATATTTGCTCCAGTCATAAAACTATATATCACATCAGGAGAAAAACTTCGGATCTGTTTTACCAATCGGATAAAAAAGGGAAGTAAATCCCAACGTCCTTTTTTTTTCAGCCCCAGAACAGAGATACCTGATTTTTGCAACTCTGTCTCCAGAATCCCTCCTTCGTAAAAAACCATCACACCCAGGGCATGGCCTCTTTCTGACAATCCTTTCGCTATTTCAATCAACTGACGTTCAGCACCGCCCATATTCAAGGATCGGGTTAAAAATAAAATTCTCATGAATTCTTAAAAAAGTTAGCGTAATAAGACATTTTATAATCTGATATCATTTCCTGAGTATAAAAAAATGGCATGATGCACCCAATAAAACACTTAACTTTTTCCTTGAGTCAACAGATAACGATGAACCAAAGACTGAATAGCCCGTATAAAACAGATTGTTTGTACGATATTTAGATATCTTCCATCCCGTACTTTCAAAAAATCGCACCCACCAGAACTTACTGAAATAATACATTTCAGTGATGACATTACCTCTCTCACCATGCCGCTTTGCTATCATCATATTCCTGATTTTAGGGATAAACTTCTCTTTCGATATGATTGTTTTATCCTCGTAGGATGAAGAAGCCTCTTTGTTGTCATTGCATCTCTCCATGCCGGTAGTATTCGCTGAAAAGATCTTTCTTGTCACAAGTTTCAAAAAAAAAGGGTAATGAGCAATGATTGTCCAAAAACTCCACCTTCCACTGGGTACCACATGAATCGCAATACCATCATTTTTCAATACTCTCATGATTTCACTCTGGAAGACTTCAAGCTCTGGTATATGTTCCAGTACATTTGAGCTAAAAATAACATCAAACTTTTCATCTTCAAATGGAATATCTTTTCCATTGTAATTAATAATTGGCCAAACCCGGTGCTGTGAATAATTACTGTTGGCGACATCAATCGCTTCTACTGAAAATCCGGATTCAGAAAGTTTTTTTGCCTGCCAGCCTGATCCTGCTCCAATTTCAAGAATTTGAAGCTCGCCTTTTTTTTCTTGATTTATTTCATTCAATACCAGTGACAATTCTGATGAACGTAAATTTTCCAGGTGTTCTAGATCCACAAATACTCTCTGTTTTTTGTTAACACTGTTTGACTAACTTCTGGATCAAAGTTTCCCACTCCTGGAGAATCTTTTCCAACCCGAATCTTTCAATGTTATTTCTTCCTGCCAGTTCAAATTCTGATCTTTTTTTATCACTCTTTATCATTGTTATGATCGCTTCTGATAATGCATCAATATTCTCAGGTTCCACTAATATTCCATCGACTTCATGATGAATGATTTCTGCAGGCCCTGAAGGACAGTTAAAACTGATCACGGGCAACCCTGAGGCCATCGCTTCCAACAAAGCATTTGGAAAACCTTCATACCGGGATGAAAGAACAAATAACTCTCCCAGTGAAAGATACCTGTCCGGATTGTTTACCAGCCCTGGCATAGAAACACGCTTCTCAAGTCCTTTCTTTTTAACCAGGTTTTCCAGTTCTTTACGTTGTTCTCCCTCCCCCATGATAAGCAAATTCCATTCTTCAGGTATATCCGTTACGGCCATGGCAAATGCCTTTATCAATAAATCGAATCCCTTTTGATCAACAAGCCTGCCCATCGCCATCACCCATTTTCCGGGTGGTAACGAAATTTCTTTATCATTTTTGAAGGCCAACTGAATGGGGTTGTGAATGATCTGCACTTTAAGATTATGCCACTGGCTTAAAGCCCACTGTCTTACATTTTCTTCTTGAACAACAAGTGCTGAAGAACCTGAGTAAGTTTTTTTTCTTAATCCGTTCCAGAGTCGTCCAATTTGATGCTTTCCGGGATCGGCTCTTTCAGAAACAATCACAGGAACTTTAAGTCCCTTTGCAGAGATTAATGTCAGTATATTTATT
>JALSSM010000289.1 GCA_026984275.1 Gammaproteobacteria bacterium | reverse complement strand
TGTACCTCCAGTTCCGGGTATCCTGTTAATTATTTTCGATCCACAAATATTTGCAGCATTTGTTTGTGGGATAATGATCAATGCCAAACAGACCGTAAAAATCAGTCTGTTGAAAATAGATTGAAATGAATTAGTGATCATTCTCTTGATCTTCTTCAGAGCTAACGGGCTCTTCGTAAAAATAAATGCCAAAACTGATGCGTTCTTTGGGGCCTTCTTTTTTTATGTCTTTTCGTTCGAGTTTTATTGCTTGCTTGTTGATTGAATGGATGGCTTCCATACCCTTCTCCTTCGCTAGTTTCTTTAGTGTAGCAACAGACTCTGGAGTCAGGTCTCCACAAAAAACATAACGATCCAGCATAGGTGGAGTATTTCCGGTTAAATTATGTACACTTGCGGCGATATGATCCGAGACATTACTTCCAAAATAATAGACTTTGTCTTCAAACCCATCTTCTGGGATAAATGCATCCAATTTAAGAGAAACTCGTTTTTTATCATCAAGTTGTACTATACCCTGTCGTAACCATTCATCGAGGATAGAGCGGGGTCTGATATCTTTGTTTACCGAGCGAACCAGTTCTTCAAACGATAAAGGTTCCTTATCGGTTGAGAATCTGGCCAATGGTTTAGGTTTGCCTCTTTTATCCAGATATTCCTTTTGAGCAGTCCAGGCAGATATAACACGTGCACCCAGGGAGGCACCTTCAGGAATTTTCTCTACTGACGATTTTTCAGTTCGAAGTTGTTTAATCTCTTTACGGTGCAAACCAGTTAGAAGGCGTATGCGACTATCTGTTTGAGACTTGTTATCGACTTTGAAATGCTTGACAGCAACATCTACATAAACTTCTTTTAGAAGCCTGATTATCATGGGATAGGTAATATGATAGGTGAGTAGTAAGCGAATCAGTGGATCTAAAACATGTTTAATAGCACTGACAAGATAAGAAGGTACTTCTCCCGGAATTTGATCAGGTTTTGAAGGCAAAGGGTTATCCTGAAATAATTAATACGTGTGATATTATAACACAAAAAATTGTTTTTTTAATCGCTGTCTTTTTTGAGAAAATCAAACGACCACTTATTCTCTTCTGCATGCTGTTCCAGTACTGCAATAACATTTTGCTGTCTGGATATTTGAGCAAGCATATAAGCATCTTCACGCTTTTTATTTTTTAATTTCGGATTTGCATCATATTCCAATAATAATTCGACCACATGCGTATGTCCATTTTTTGCCGCTAACATAAGAGCTGTATTTCCATAATAATTTTTCTTATTAATATTTATCCCTGCTGTAATCAGGTTGCGTACAGTTTCTTCAAGTCCCATTCCTGCGGCGAGAATTAATAAGGTGTCACCAGATTTTGTTGTAACATTAATATTAGCACCTGAATTGATTAATTGATTGATAATGTTTTTATGACCTTTAAGAACTGATCTTACAAGTGGTGTGTGACCCTTAAAATCTGGCAAGTCTATATTTGACTGAGCTTCAAGCAGGATTGTGACACCCTTTGACCAACCCTCATCAGCCGCATACCACATGGCAGTTCTTCCAAGTTTGTCAGCGGTATCAATATTGGCTCCTTCATGAACCAGTCTCGATACAATCGAGCCAAGTTGTTTTTTTGTTGCAAGTATCAATGGTGTTGTTTTATTGCTGGTGGTGAGGTTAGGGTCAGCACCATTATTAAGGGCGAGTTCGGCCAAAGAAGGTTGTTGATTCTTAATGGCTAAAAATAATGCTGAGTTTCCTTTTTTTGTTGTGGAATTAATATCTGCACCGGCAGAAATGAGTGCTTTGACTGAATTGGTGGAACCTGATTCAGTAGCAAACATCACCGCAGTTTTACCATTGGGTAATTGTTGATCAGCTGCGGCTCCGGCACGAAGTAGAATATTGATTATTTCACTGTCGCCTCTTAAAGCCGCCCGTGTAAGAGCAGTATGACCTTCTGGTCCTCTTGCCTGTAGATCCGCGCCTTTTGCCAGTAAGGTCTTTACAGTCTCCTTTTGTTTTCGCCAGACCGCGACATTTAATGTGGGCCAACCTTCATAGGCTCCAGTTTCTGATTCGTAATCCGGTAAAGGAGTAGGTTCTGGTTCTATAACAAGTTGCGTTTCTGGTTTAGTTTCTTTGATGATTTTTTTAGATGGTGCTTTTCTATAATGTGCACCACTATCCTTTAAGATTTTGGCAATATTGGGGTGATGATTATTGCTGGCAAGCTGAACTGGAGACAAACCAGCATTATTTTTCAGATTCAAATTAGCACCAGATTTGATTAGAGCACGTGTAATAACTGCATATCCTTTTGTACTAGCAATCGCAAGTGCTGTATTTCCTTTGTTATCTTTGCTATTGACATCAACATCAGATTTTAATAATTCTTTAACAACACTCAAACTCCCTGATCGTGTGGCTGTGATTAAAGATTTTCCTTTAAAAGGGTGTGTTTCTTTATATTGCAGCAGCAGTTTTACAGCGGAGGCTTTATCATTTTCAGCTGCAACTTCCAGTATAGATTGACCGGATTGATTCGTTTCTACCAGGTTGGCTCCCTCAATGATCAACTGACGCATTTCAGGCAACATCCCTGATTTCGTAGCAGCAAATAATTTATTTGTCAGACCAATTTTTGGAGAGCCATTTATGTTAGTCTTATGTTTTGAAGCCTGTGTAGATGGATCAAGTTTTTTTCTGGCGATAGTATATCCATGAGCAGCTGATAACTTGAACCAGTGTTGTGCCTTCTCAAGATCGACGGGGCTACCCTGACCATTTTCAAACATTGACCCAAGTGTATATTCAGCCTTAGCATGCCTTTGGCTGGCTGCTTTTTGTAACCATACATGAGCTTGTTTGTAATCCTGTTTAACGCCTTGTCCAGCACGATATAAACAACCTAACTGATATTGAGCATCAGGATCTCCACGATTGGCAATGGGTTGTAGCAGAGTAATAGCTTGTTCGAAGTTTCTGGTTCTGATCGCTCTTTTGACTTCGTCAAGAGGTTTTGCCTGCAAAGGAAAGGTCAATAAAACCAGATTAAAAATTAGAGACAAGATAATAAGTCGTTTAAACATGGTCTATTCACTTCCGAACTTGGTTTCAACTTCTATCCCTGAATCTTTCAAAAACTGGGTTGGTAAAATACCGCCTGCACAGACGATGATGGCATCATTGTCGAGAATATGTTGAGTCCCTTCCTGATCAAGAACAACCTTTTCATCACTGATATTGACAACATTTGACTTCATGAAAAGAGTCAGGTTCCCCGCATCTGCGGCATCCTGCACTTTTTTACGGTTTTTTTCCTTGGCTCTGGAAAAAGCTTCTGATCGATAGGAGAGTGATACAGTGGTACCTTGTTCCTCTGCAATACTGGTTGCCGCCTCCAATGCACTATCCCCACCACCAACAACAAGTACTTTCTGGTCTCTATATTGTTCAGGATCAATGAGTCTATAAACCACTTTAGAATGATCTTCTCCTTCT
>JALSSM010000288.1 GCA_026984275.1 Gammaproteobacteria bacterium | reverse complement strand
TCAGTAATATTGAAAGCAGTCATCCGGCTGTTGTTAAGCACGGTAATGAAAGGGTGATCAGGCCGCGGTTGAGTGACTCGGCTCATTTCTGGAAAACGGATCTGGAGGTGGATTTTTCGGACTGGTCACAAAAACTGGAAAAAGTCATTTTCCAGGAAAAACTGGGGACGATTGCTGATAAGTCTCAACGTGTTTCCCGGTTGGCTACCGAGATTGCAACTTCTCTGGGTGGAAACGCTGAATGGGCAGAACGGGCGGCTCTGATCAGCAAATGCGATCTGATGAGTGACATGGTGGGTGAGTTTCCTGATCTTCAGGGGCTCATGGGCCGATATTATGCAGAACATCACAATGAGCCAGCAGAAGTTGCCCAGGCTCTCGAAGAGCAGTATTTGCCGCGGTTTGCTGGTGATGCGATCCCATCGACAACAACGGGACAGGCCGTGGCCATTGCCGATAAACTGGATACACTGATCGGAATCTTCGGCATTGGACAACCTCCAACGGGTGTTAAAGATCCCTTTGCCCTGCGACGGGCGGCGTTGGGTTGTTTACGGATGATGATCGAAGCGAAGCTTGATCTGAACCTGAAAGATCTTTTGCATAAGACAGCTGATAATTACACCGACAGACTCTCTGAGAAAGATGTGGTTGATCAGGTTTTCAACTATATGCTGGAGAGATTAAAAGGTTATTATCTTGATCGAAACGTTTCATCTGACATCTTTGATGCCGTTGTCTCCAGGCGGCCTGAAAAGCCATACGATTTTGACCGTCGTATCCAGGCTGTACAAGCTTTTCGAGAACTGCCAGAGGCTGAAACACTTGCTGCAGCCAACAAACGAATACGAAATATCCTTAAAAAACTCGAACTTCAGCCTTCACAAGCAATAAACTCGGATCTATTGCAGGAGCAGGCAGAGAAAGATCTTGTTCAGGCGTTGAAGAAGGTCAGAGAAAATATTAATGGGCATTTACAGCAACAGGCATACAAAGAAGCATTAGCGGGTATGGCTGTTCTACGAGAACCTGTGGATACTTTTTTTGATCAGGTAATGGTCATGTGTGATGATGAGAACGTGAAGAATAATCGTCTTGCTCTGCTTTCCCAACTTCGTTCCTTATTCATGGAAATTGCCGATATTTCCAGATTGCAAAGCTGATGGCTTACCTTATCCTTGATCGAGATGGTGTCATCAATCAGGATTCAGATGACTATATTAAGCGTCCTGAAGAGTGGATACCTGTTCCCGGAAGTCTGAAGGCAATTGCCAGAGCCAACCGTGCAGGTTTCCGCGTGATTGTGGTAACCAATCAATCCGGCCTGGCGAGAGGTTACTTTGACATCAATAAACTCAATGCCATACATAAGAAAATGCATCAGAAACTGGCACGCCTGGGAGGAAAAATTGAGGCAGTCTTTTTTTGTCCTCATGCCCCGGATGATGGTTGTGATTGTCGAAAACCAAAACCCGGAATGTTGAATGAGATCCGTGAACGATTGAATATCTCCCTGGATAAAGTCTGGTTTGTTGGAGATACTTTTTCTGATGTTCAGGCAGCGAGATCGGCGGGTACTGTGCCTGTTCTGGTGCGTACCGGAAAAGGAGAGAAGACACTGGCTTCCGATAATGATCTGACGGATGTACAGATTTTTTCTGATCTCGCTTCCTGTATTGAAACGCTGGTGAATGGAAAAAATTAATGGTTCTGCTGCGCTCCGTAATTTATTTTATTTTTCTGATCCCTTTAACGATTTTTTATGTGCTGTTAAGTCTGTTGATCAGCTTTTTACCTTTCCCGATACGGTATAAAATCATCTCCAGCTGGGCAAGAATTAACGTCTGGTTGCTGAAAGTTATCTGTGGCGTCAATTACCAGATCCGGGGCCAGGAAAATATTCCGGCAGAAGCCTCAATCATCATGTGTAATCATCAGTCTGCCTGGGAAACTCTAACGCTGCAATTTATCTTCCCACCACAGGTCTGGGTTCTGAAAAGAGAGTTGTTGTGGATACCGATATTCGGCTGGGGACTGGCAACTTTAAAACCCATCGCGATCGATCGAAAGTCTGGCAGAGAAGCCGTCAAGCAGGTGATAGAACAGGGTAAACAACGATTGGAGAATGGGATCTGGGTAACAATCTTTCCCGAAGGTACCCGGATTGCACCGGGAAAAACCCGCCGCTATGGAAAAAGTGGTGGACTACTGGCAGAAAAAACAGGAGCCCTGATTGTTCCCGTTGCCCATAATGCGGGGCTTTGCTGGCCAAGAAATAGCTTTGTGAAAAAGCCGGGTGTCATTGAAATGGTCATTGGTCCAGCGATTGACCCCAAAGGTAAAGATGCGGAGCAGATTACTGAAGAAGTCAGGCAGTGGATTGATCCCATGGTCAAAAAGTTGCTGGAATGATTGCCTCAACTGATCTAACTCGCTTGACGAACAGCCTGAAACTGTCAGAGAATTACAAAACATGTCTTAAAAAACATGACATTTACTGAGGAAAAAATTAATGAGCGAAAATATAGTCAATGTGACCGATGATTCTTTTGAGGAAGATGTTCTGAACAGTGATCAACCTGTTCTGGTGGATTACTGGGCTGAATGGTGTGGGCCTTGCAAAATGATTGCCCCCATTCTGGAAGAAATTGCGACTGAATACAGCGACAGGATCAAAATTGCAAAATTGAATACCGAAGATAATCAGAAGACATCACTTAAATATGGTATTCGTGGTATTCCAACACTAATGATCTTTAAAAACGGTAATGTCGAAGCGACTAAAATGGGAGCCGTCTCAAAATCACAACTGGCTGCTTTTATTGATAGCACAATTTAACATTTTAATCGTCCAGTCTTAGCAATAGAGACTGGACGAGTGCGTCATCTGGTGCTATTCTCCGAACATCAAAAATGAATTTCCCCCACTGATATGGGGGAGTTCAGAATAATCCAGATCAGAATTATTCAAATCCAAGAATTTTAAACCCAAGAAATTTAGCTCAAAAAAATAATAGCCAAAGGTTTTTTGCTTAACCATTCCGCAGATTTTTCTGCACACTTTCTATCTTTTGAAAAAATAAGAACACACTATGAATCTTACAGAACTTAAAAAACACTCACCTGCAGAACTGATTAAAATTTCAGAATCAATGGGGATCGAAAATGTAGCCCGTGCCAGAAAACAGGATATTATTTTTAATATTCTTAAGGCACAAGCTAAAAAGGGCGAAGATATTTTTGGTGATGGTGTCCTGGAAATATTGCAGGATGGTTTTGGATTTTTACGATCAGCAGATTGTTCTTATCTGGCGGGCCCTGATGATATTTATGTTTCTCCAAGCCAGATCAGACGATTCAGTTTACGTACCGGTGATACCATCGCAGGAAAGATCAGGCCTCCCAAAGATGGTGAACGTTATTTTGCATTGCTAAAGGTTGAAGAAATCAATTTTGAACCGCCAGAAAATGCCAAAAACAAAGTTCTGTTTGAAAACCTGACACCCCTTTTTGCAAGAGAAAGGCTGACGCTGGAGCTGGGTAATGGTAGCACCGAAGATTTGACCCCCAGGGTTATCGATATGGTCTCTCCCATAGGGAAAGGTCAGCGTGGGTTGATTGTCTCTCCACCAAAAGCCGGTAAAACGATGATGCTGCAAAGCATTGCACAATCGCTGGCGGCGAATCATCCTGAATGCCATTTAATCGTATTATTGATTGATGAACGGCCTGAAGAGGTGACGGAGATGAGTCGCTCTGTCAAAGGTGAGGTTGTCGCCAGCACATTTGATGAGCCAGCCAGCCGCCATGTTCAGGTTGCCGAAATGGTCATAGAAAAAGCCAAAAGGCTGGTCGAACATAAGAAAGATGTTGTGATTCTTCTTGACTCGATCACACGGTTGGCGAGAGCTTATAACACTGTTGTACCATCTTCAGGCAAAGTTTTGACGGGTGGTGTTGATGCCAATGCGCTACAACGACCAAAGCGTTTCTTTGGCGCGGCAAGAAATATTGAGGAAGGTGGTAGCTTGACAATAATTGCCACAGCCCTGGTTGATACAGGTTCTCGAATGGATGACGTGATCTTCGAAGAATTCAAAGGTACTGGTAATATGGAAGTTCATCTTGATCGTAAGATTGCAGAAAAACGTATCTACCCTGCGATCAATATCAACCGATCAGGAACTCGTCGCGATGATTTGTTAGTGACGCCTGAAGTGCAACAAAAAATCTGGATATTACTGAAACTGTTGCACGGTATGGAAGATATTCAGGCGATGGAGTTTCTGCTTGAACGCCTTAAAGCAACGAAGAACAACAATGAATTTTTTGATTCGATGAAGCGTTAGTTTTTGTGGATCACAAGGATGTGATCCATAAGTTCCCATTTTTTACTAACCATTCGTGGTGAATCTCTCACCCCGGGGGCCAGTTTAAAGGCCGTCCTGACAAAACATGAATATGCAGGTGAAAGACAGTTTGACCCGCTCCTTCGCCATTATTCACAACCAGTCTGAAATTATCTGCATAGCCTTGATCAGCTGCAATTTCCCCAGCTTTTAATAACAGGTGACCAAGTAAAGCCTGATCCTCTGGCTGCGCTTCTGAAATTTTTTCGATTGGTTTCTTTGGGATGATCAGGAAATGCATTGGGGCCTGCGGATTGACATCATTGAAAGCCAGACAGAAATCATCTTCATAAATTATTTCTGCAGGGACCTCTTTTGCAATAATTTTACTGAAAATAGTCTGTGTCATATTTTTTCCTCGTCATATTTCATGCCGGATGATGTTTAATCAAGATCATTTCTCCATCTTTTCGAATTATATCACCAAGGTGGAATTGGAAATGATTCCTTTCCTGATCAACAAAATAGAGTTTTAAGGTGTTTTCAATCGTTTTAAAAGCGATTTGATCCCAGGGAATCTCATCTTTGCTGAATAATCTTGTTTCCAGGCTTTCAATCCCCGGCTTAAAATCAAGATCAAGTAGTTGTGATCGGAATATCATATAAACCTGACTGACATGAGGAAGATTAAATAAACTATAAAGTTCTTGCAGTTCAACGCGAGCATTCGCTTCTTCCAATGTTTCTCTTTCAGCAGCCTGCTGGACAGTTTCATCGTTTTCCATAAAACCGGCCGGTAAAGTCCAGAGTCCATACCGTGGCTCTATGGCGCGACGGCACAGCAGGATCTTGTCTTCCCAGGCAGGAATACAACCCGCAATGATTTTGGGATTTTGATAATGAATCGTTTCACACGATTCACAGACAAATCTTGGACGATTATCATCATCAGGTATCCTGGATACAACGATGTTTCCACATTGGCTACAGTATTTCATCCATTTTCCTTTGCTTTACAGGAACCTCAGTTTTGTTGCCAGATCATTATAGAACGAATGATAGTGACAATCCTTAAAGAAATTTCTGAGAATCACTGTCAATTATCTTACTGGATCAAATAATTTTACTTCTGTTCGTCAATAATACTCATCCCCCGTTCAGGTGTAGATAAATACAACATCTTGTGCTTATCTTAACTAACGACAGAAGGTAAACAATGAAGCTAACCTTCTTTAGCTATAAGGGAGCAGTATCTTCTGGTTTGAACTCAATCCAGACAGAAAAAGATGGGGGTAATAAAAATGAAAAAAATCATATCTTTAACCATGACAGGGCTACTGGTAATGAGCTCAACATTTGTCATAGCTGATAGTCGTGATCGAGATGAACATAAGTATAGAAATAATTGCGATCGGTTACCTGATTATAACGACTTAACGCATGCACTGGAAGAGGCCGTTGCGGCAGATAACAGTGGGCTTAATAATGAAATGTGGGGAACCATTGTCGATCGTGATGGCGTTGTCTGCGCAGTGGCACGCACCGGTGATGATCGTGATGATCAATGGCCGGGTAGTCGAGTGATTTCTGCTCAGAAAGCAAACACAGCAAATGCTTTCAGCTTACCAGCGCGTTCAGGTGGTCTGGTGCCAGGACTTTCCTTATCCACGGCAAATCTTTATACAGCTGTTCAACCCAGTGGTAGTTTATTTGGGCTGCAACATAGTAATCCTGTGGATACAAGTGTTGCTTATGGCGGCGATTCTCGTCGATATGGCCATAGAGATGATCCGATGGTTGGAAAGAAAATCGGTGGCGTAAATGTTTTCGGAGGAGGCTTGGCGCTATACGATGAAGATGGACGTAAGTTGGGAGCTGTCGGAGTCAGTGGAGATACCTCCTGTCGTGATCATATTGTCGCCTGGATTGTGCGTGACGAACTTGAACTGGATTTTGTCCCAGCAGGTGTGAGTCCAACAGGTGATGACAATATGATCCAGGACTTTGTTCCTGCCCCTAAAACAGATTTTCCATTTAGCCCCAGTGGGTTTGGCCACCCTTTTTGTGGCTTCGGAGAAGAAGCTGTTATACCAGGGTTACCAATGGATTACCCGACAGGATCGTAAATTATTAACCTGAACTCGGGGTAAGGATGGCTATCCCTTATCCCGAGTTCAGGGTTATTAATATTTTATTATTAGTCGTTTTTGTCAGACATTCTTCTAGTCTTAAGAGAAGAAGGCCTGATGTTTTTTTATCAATGAGATGTCAACACAAAAAAATTAATACTCAGCGATAAATACAGATCATCATGATTTCATGTTACTCAGCCGATCAGAGACGGTTTTCATCACTTCATCCGGTGAGATCACACCTTCTTTTTTACTCAGAACTAATCCTTTGGAAGTACCCTCAGCTACAATTTTGTCATCTACAATAAACGTATGAATCATATGAAATACCCGATCATCCCAGTCGCTGATTTCCATTTTAACTTCGTATTTCTGGAACAGATTTAAACCTTTTTTATAAGTCATCGTATGTTCAGTAATGATGGGCATCCATTTTTCCTTGACCATGGTTTTGGCCAGTCCGGTACGGATGAACATATCCACGCGGGTCAGATCACAGATCGTCAAATACCGCCCATTATTCATATGCATATTGAGATCAATATCATTTGGAAGGACGCGTAATATTAAAGCGTTTTTTGGGTATTCAACAGGGAGTCTCGGTTTGAAAAATGAGTCCATGAAAATAAAAAACATTCGGAAGATGAGGTTCATAATTAAAATTGTTCCAATTCTCGATAAAAAAATTAGTTTGTCTTTATCAATAATTACATAAATAGATAATTGAGTAGCTTCGATAGTTGAGACCCTTCGAAAAGCTCAGGATGCATTTTTTACACCTGTCATCCTGAACGATAGTGAAGGTTCTAAGAACGAATCGATTGGATCTGTCACTTTAAATGTTCATTAAGGTTTAGCTAACAGTTATTTTTTTAAGAAGGAAATTTTGCGATCGAGCCCGGCCACCTGATGATAACCAACGCAGGAATTTTACCCAGGGTGACCACTCTCTAAGCATTGCATCTTCACCTAAAGAAATACCTGCAGTCGATAGGCCATCTTCAACCAGTGCATCGTGTAAAGGTCTGATCCAGAATAACCAATGAATAATGGCCATTCCACGCGCATGTACTTTTAAAGTATGTCGTAATAGCGTTTTTTGATCTGAGATTTTCAACACTTCAAAACTGTGATAGCCACCAAACCCTTTTGGTCTGGAAAACTCAAACTTTACAAAACTGCCCGGAGAATATTCTGTCACCTGATATCCAATTGGACCATGACCACCTTTAGTACCTATGGCTAATGGTTTGTCCAGTTTCATACGTGGCCAGAGCGCACGGGGCCACAAACGGTCATTTGAACTCGCCAGGCTCTCGACCAACGCACCAACCTGTTTAGGAGTTGCAGAAAACAATCGGGAGTGGACATTATAAATTCGCATTTCTTTCACCTTCTGAGAAACATACGGTAGCGTATGGAAACCATAGTCCTTATTTCATCATATGTCAATACGCATGCGTATGGTGTATGCTCATATGAGGATGAATAACAGAAAAAGACAACAGACCCTGTCAACTGCTGACTGGGAAAAAGCCGCGCTTAAACTGATCGCAGAACAGGGTGTTTCAGCGTTAGCGGTTGAGCCATTATCACGCCGACTGGGGGTCACAAAAGGTAGTTTCTACTGGCACTACAAAAACCGCCAGGCTTTACTTGAAAGAGCACTCGCACGATGGGAACGGATAGATACAGAAAATGTCATCGATAGAGTGATAAAGAAAGCTACGCCTGCAGAAAGGTTGTTCGCGCTATTTGCAAATGTCGCAGTCGATCGTTACGACGGAGAGCTTTATACTGCCTTTTCTGCCTCAAGAGACCCGTTGGTCAAAGCGGTTGTAGACCGGGTTAATAAACGTCGATTAAAGTTTCTGGAAGACTGCTATCGTGATCTTGGTCTACCAACGGAAGAGGCAAAAAATATATCTTTGATAGCATATAGCACCTATTTAGGCTTGATCAAATTAAGATCCGATACACCGGATGCCATCCCGGGAAAAGCACAATATAAAGAGATGATGAAAATGATAGTTGAGGTTTTAGTGCCTCAAAAGTGATCCATGTGGTTTGCTGGAGTGTATGGAATCCGGGGATGGTCTCCCAGAGTCCGCAAAGTTGTACTTGGGTCACAGGACAACTTTCGGATTATGAAGTCACGTAGATCGGGTTAGCGTTGCGTGCTCGAAGAAATACCCTTGGGGTATCATCCGACAGGTTCATAATGGCGGGTAACGCAATCGCTAATATAACCTGCAATTTCACTTTTCATTCTGATTTCTTCTTAATAATCTTCGGCCCTTGCCCACGAAGATGCGGTGGCCATGAGGAGGTGTGTCGAAATTCCTCAGGTACGGCGGGGATTAACCACTGCTCCAGTTGAGAGAGCAGCTTCAGATCTCTGGCGATTCGGTATTTTCGAGTATGGATACATTCACGATCGCCGAATTCGCAGGTGTTGAGGTTAGTTCCGCCGCAAGGGCCGTTAGCGAGTCCTTTGGGACAGGTTTCGGGACAGACATATTGCGTAGCGGCGAGGCGACACATGCCACAGGTTTCACAGCCGAAAAGGGGTGCTTTAATTGCGCGCTCAATTTTTTCCAGTTTCTGATCAGCCTCTGATCCACGTTCGATGCCTCCGAACACGCTTTCCAGCAGTTTTGCTCCCCATCCATGATCAAACCAGAATGAATGTACACGATCCATGATGCGATATTTTATCCTGTCTTGTAATGGTGCGGATTCATAATGTTCACGAAAGGAAAGTGTCCAGGCGATTTCAGGGGCAGGATCAGCAACTCGTTTTCCATCTGGAAATACGAACGCTTCTTCCCAGGCCTTGTTCCATGTAATCCTGTCGTGGCATTTTTTACTTAGTTCATCGACCTGCCGTTGAAGGGTTTCCAGTGTTTCGGTTGAGTTGATCGCGGTGAGTTGTACGCCGGAATATCCGATCAGACGCAGGCCAACGATTTGTAGTGCCAGTCGTCGGGTCACTCTTTCGAGTGCCTGTTCTTTGCTCAGTTCCTTTTCTTCGGCTTGCAGAAGTTCGTGGTAACTATCGGTGATGGTGACGCCGGCCAGCTGATTTTTCCGGATAAAACGTGATCGGGCTGCATTCAACGCCATAATATTGGCGACCATCGGCACGCGGTAACCACGGGAGTCCATCCAGAAAAGTGCTTCTTCATGTTTGACGATATCGAAGCCGATCTGGGTGATCAGGTAATCTGCACCGGCCTGGATCTTTTTTCCCAGTTTCAGATATTGTGCGACAGATTCTTCTTCACGATATTTGAAAGGATTAAGGGCAGCGGCAATAGTCAGATCAGGACTGTGTTGTCTGGCGATCTGAATTGCTGCGACAGATTCCAGATAACGAGGTCTTCGGTCGTCTGGTGGATCTTTTAATTTATCACCTGTCAGGATCAGAATATTTTCCAGTTTTTTTTCTTTGATCTGATCTAACGAAACGATCAGATCACTGATATCCCGATCCTTACCGGACCAGTGCAGCAGTGGTTGTGTGCCGCTATGATCCCGTACATGAGTGGCCATCATCACCGGATCCGGATCGACATCTGAATGAACGCGATCAGTCACCGTAAATCCGGCCACTTCTTCACGACGGGCGAGTTTTCTAACAAAGGAATCAACCTGAACCATATCATCATCCAACAGGTGATCTGATGAGGCGACAAACTCTATCGTCCAGAAAAACTCACTCTTGTGTAAAGCGTTAGCTATTTTATTTTGTGGCCGATAGGTGTTTGCAATCAGATCTTTTGTACTCATTCTTACGTCCTTATGTCATCCTCTTCTCGCCAGGGTGGGCTGACGATCACAATAAATTCGAGTTCTGTCTCTCCAGTATTTTCCAACCACTGTTCCTGTCTGGCAGGAACCAGCGCCGTTGCCCCTTTTACAAGATCGGTGGTTTCTGAGCCAACATGAAGTCGCCCATGTCCTTCAAGAATGAAGTACACTTCAGATTGCCTGAGAGTGTGGCGGTAGGTACTTTTGCCTGGTTCCACAGTGGCGACTGAGAAAGAGTAGGGCAAATCCAGCGGATCGTTTTTTGGATGTAATAACTCCTTCAAACGACAGCCATCATTAGCGATAATCTCTTTGCATTGGTTGAGGTGTTTTGTATAAATCTCGGAATTCATTATTTACCTATAACAGAAATTAAAAAAGATGACATCAAATAAAACCATTGTTTTGCTCGCAAATCTGGGTACG
>JALSSM010000287.1 GCA_026984275.1 Gammaproteobacteria bacterium | reverse complement strand
GGAATCTGTTTTCGGCTTTATTTGAGCCAGTCGCTCAAAAGGATACGGATATAGGCGTGAAAGATTGGGTGTCATTAGCGCGTCTAATCATTGCAAAGCAAAACGCGCATTATAGGCTATCCAGCTGATCAGACAACTTTTCAGTCCTGTCAATCGTTAGGACGATGTTATCCCTGTTCGATTAATTTGAAATAAACAGGTTCATCGTCACTGATCATATCAATTGATCCCGTAAAAGAATGACTCTCACCGGGTTGTAAAGCAACTAACTGGATCTGGTTATCAAAATCCAGGGTTATAGCGACCCTGCTTTTTCCAACTTCGATTCCGAGCTTATTGAAAAATATTAGAAGGCTTGCTGGTCTGATCACATCTTGGGTGGTGTTATGTACAACTGCAAGGTATTCATAACGTGTTTTTCCATTATGATTTGTTCGCGTGAAGACGACACTTTTAAGTATCTGGTTTTCTATCTTAAAAGGATCATCGAATTTTAATGGGATAAGGCCTGGAATGCGCCCTTGAACAAGTGTGTCATTATCTCTTCGTAAGTTTTGAATATCCTTTGATAATGATGCTATCTGGAAATTTGCCCGCTCCAGATCATGGGTCAGTTTTCGGTTTTCGTTCGAAACCCTTTTAAGTGAAGCCATAGAGAGCGCAGTTCCTGCCAGAATAGCCAGTATCAATAACCCTGCAATATTACGGGTTCGAATATGTTTTTTCTCAAGTTTTCTATACGCACGCGTTCGTTTGACGCGGTTTTTTGTAAATGTAGTCACCTTATTATCAGTTCTACTTTCTTCGGTGCTTTCACTCTCTGAACTCATGGGCAACTTATCAGTGTTTTCGGACATAGTGTGTATTCTCAAATATTCAGGCGATCCTGAACTTTAATTATACAGGCCAACATGTTTTTATCTCTATGAAAAGTCAGAGTTGTGATGCAAATTTACATTCACTGATTTGAGGATCTGAAATTCAGTACCTTTCTGAAACTCAGCTTAATTCAATACCGAATTTTTTTAAGTATCTTTTTTAAACCTTAATCACATTGGAGAGGAGAGACAGTGTCGCTTGTCGTGAGTTGTTACCAAAAATCTGAGCTAGACTGGGTAAAAAAATTCTTTTATTGACTTGTAATATGAATGTTCTGATATGAATCTGCTGTGACAGATTCATTGTCAGCCTGTGCTCTACCAGCAACAATAAATGCCACTAAAATTAAAATACCACCGATCCATTTCGAAATTGCCATTGTTTTTCTCCGTTAAACAATAATATTAACTGCGCTTCTATGTGCCTATAAATCTTATATCGGAGAAGTTGCAATTTTCTTGAGTGGTATTTTTTCTTCTAAAAGTCGTGATATTTCTTCGGCTGTCACTGGATGGCTGATCAGAAAACCCTGGATAAGACCACAACCTCTATCACGGAGGAAATCTATCTGAGCCTGTAGTTCAACACCTTCGGCTGTTACAGGTAGATCAAGGCTATGAGCCATAGCCAGTATTGCAGAAATGATAGGTGCATGAGTGGTTTCAGAAGTAATGTCCTTTACGAAGCTTCGGTCGACCTTTATCTTATCGATAGGCAGCTTGCTTAAATAACTGAGGGAAGAGTAACCTGTTCCGAAATCATCCATTGCAATACAAACACCAAGGGATTTGATCGCAGTTAATGTCTCAAAGACAATTTCTTCAGAGTTGCTGATCGTGGTTTCAGTCAATTCAATTTCCAGTGATTTAGCGGGCAGTTCATTTGCCTGTAAAACATCCTGAATGACTTCTTTGAGATCATGCCGATGTAATTGTGATGCCGAAGCATTAACGGATACACATAAATCTGTGTACCCGGCATCATGCCATTTTTTCAGCTGATGACAGGCTTCCTGTAGTACCCATTCACCAATTGAGACGATGAGTTCTGACTGTTCCGCGATAGGAATAAATCGATCGGGAGAAATCAATCCTTTTTCGGGATGCTGCCAGCGTATAAGTGCTTCTACACTCAATATTTTACCGGTATTGAGATCAACTTGTGGCTGGTAGTGCAATATAAACTCATTCCGAGCCAATGCCTGGCGCATCTCATTTTGTAAGTTCAGGCGCTCAAATGCAGCGATATTCATTGAATCCTGATAATAACTATAGGCATTTTTACCTTGCTCTTTGGCATGATACATCGCCATGTCTGCATTCCGGATCAAGGTCTCAGCATCTTTACCATCTTTTGGATAAGTCGTTATCCCAATACTCGCGCTGACGTACAGTTCCCTGTTTTCAATATGAAATGGAAT
>JALSSM010000286.1 GCA_026984275.1 Gammaproteobacteria bacterium | reverse complement strand
CGCAACTTCTAAAACCTGATCTGAAATATCAACGGCATCAACCTCCGCATCAGGAAAAACCAGGGCACAGGCAATGGCGATACAACCACTACCCGTTCCAATGTCCAGAATCCTTTTGGGTTCTCTGGTCAGCCATGGTTGAAACTGATCATTGATCAACTCTGCAAAAGGTGATCGTGGAACCAGTACATTTTCATTCACATAAAACGGCAATCCACAAAACCAGGCTTCACCAAGTAGATAAGCCGCTGGTTGGCGGGTTTTGATTCGCTGTTGGATGATCGTTTTTACCTGCTCACACGCCTGATCCGGGAGTGGTTTGTCGATCTCACTTTCAGACACATCAAAAGGCATCTGAAGCACACCAAAGATCAGATAAACAGCTTCGTCATAGGCATTGTCTGTGCCATGGCCATAAAAAAGATCGGCCTGTTCGAATTTCGGCACAGCCCATTCGACAAACTGCCTGACAGTCTTCGGTGTATTATCATTCATTACTTATTTACGGATTGGTCGAAATGACCAGAGAGCCGTTATCACCAGTATGGCCAATGACAGAACAGCCAACCAGTAAGGGATCAGATCTTCACCCGCCTGCAATTGGCCCTGAATATCAATGCCAAAACTTTTTACCAGATAATCCGTCACCAGTCCCGCGATCAATGCAATGAAACCAACACCGAATAAATAAGCAATCAATGATTGTCGACCCAGTTCCTTGCCGATCACTCCGAGGGTAGAAATATTGGTTGCCGGTCCCGCCATCAGAAACACCAGAGCCGTTCCCGGTGACACGCCTGCCAGCATGAAACCGGCGGCAATGGGTGTTGAAGCTGTGGCACAAACGTACATGGGAATACCGATCACCATCATCACCAGCATACCTGCTAAACCGCTACCCCATTCGGTCAGAAAAGATGTCGGTACAAATGTTTTTACCGCCGCCGCAAATAACAAACCAATGCACAACCAGAATAACAACATGGTGAACAAATCGGTAAAGGCATACCGGATGCCATCCATCAGATTGTTGATCAGACTGTTCGGCTGTTGTTCGTTATCCACAGCGGAACAGCAGGACGGTTCATCTACAGGTTCTGTCGAACAACATGAGGATTCTTTTTTAACGACAGGCTCAGAAGAACAACAGCTTCCGCCTTTCTGATTTACTTCAGCTTCATTGATAATCATCTGTGAGGCTTCTTGTGTTTCTGTTTTCCCGACTAATAATCCTGCCGTAATTGCAGAAACGACTGCTGCAATCGGCCTGACGATCGCCATAAAAGGCCCCAACAAAGCATAAGTGATCATCACAGAGTCCACGCCCGTCTCTGGCGTCGAAACCAGAAAAGAAACGGTGGATTGTTTTGAAGCACCTGATTTTCTCAAACCCAGTGCTGCCGGGATCACACCGCATGAACAAAGAGGAAGGGGGGCACCAAGTAAAGCGGCCTTTATAATAGGAACAATTCCCTGTCCACCCAGGTGTTTTTCAAGAAAACTCATAGGAATCAATACCTTGATCAAACCACCAACAACCAGTCCCAGAACCAGCCAGGGAGCAGCAGCCAGGCTCAGATCCAGTAAATTAGTCAAAAAATTGTTCAGAATTACCATAGTGATAGATCATTCAGTTTATATTCACAGAATGCAAGTTATTGTTCGTCACAGAAAGGCTGGAGGCTCTGATTACTGGAAAAATCTGTAAACATCCGTTAGCCTTCACACACCATTTTTTTATTGGTTAGAATATTTGAATAACAACTGGAGTTACCTATGAAAAAGATTTTAAGTATTGCACTCGTTGCCATGATGGCTATTCCGATGATCGCTTCTGCTCACGGCCCTTCGCGACAGAAAGTTGTAGAAAAAATTGTGATCAATGCTTCCCCCGACAAAGTCTGGAAAGTAGTTGGTGATTTTAGTGGCCTGGATAAGTGGCTTCCTCCAGTTCACTCTTTAAAAATGGAAGGTGATGACAAACGTGTTCTGACTATCGGAAAAGAAGGTGGTCCAACGATTACTGAAAAACTATTAAAAGCCGATGACGAAAAGATGATGATGAAATACAGGATTGTCGATATGAGCGTTGTTGGGCAGGAAGAACACTTGGGTAAATCATATGACGTTCCAACTCTTCCAGTTCACAATTATTTGTCAATCATTACTGTAAAACCAGTAGATGGTGGTTCTGAGGTTACATGGATGGGTAAGTTTTATCGTGTTTTTCCATTGAACTATGAAAGAACTGAACCTCGTTATCCAAAAGGTCTGGGTGATGAAGATGGTGTAAAGGCCGTT
>JALSSM010000285.1 GCA_026984275.1 Gammaproteobacteria bacterium | reverse complement strand
AAAAACTATCCCAAGCACCTCGCCAGTCGTTTTGAAATTGCAGAACTAGCAGAGGATGAATACCAAATACTGGAACAGATTGGCAAGAAACGTGGTTGTATAAAATCCAGAAATTTGCTTGATTTACACAAAGTTTCCAGTATTGTTGTGCATGAGTATCGAGCGGGTAATCTTGGGCACTTGTGTTTAGAATTGCCGAGTAATATAGCCGCTGAAATCAAACACGTCAAAGCCCAAGAAGAACGGCGTGCTGCCAAAAAAAATGCTCGGAAAAAACGAAATCGCAGAAAATAAAAAACCTTCTGATATTGCTATCAGAAGGTTTTTTCTGGTGTATCAATCCCAAATCCCGATTCTTTATCGGGATTTGGGATTAATGACTTTACTGGTGTGGTTGACTCAATAATTGCAGTGCCATATTGGTTCGGCTCCATGTGCCGCCTTCACTGCCTTGATAAGTAACATCAATACTCATGACACCATCACTGGCATTACCATTGGTGTTGCTTAAATTTAAGGTCAACGTTCCTGCATCAGTAAATACCAAGTCAGCAGGTGTGTCACTTCGTCCATAGCCAGTAATATCTTTCATGTTAATGACGATGTTTTGTGAAGCTTGGAAGCCAGATTGCGTGCCTTGAACCCAACGAGGATTCCCATTGGCATCAAAATAATAAACCGTCGCAATGGCTAAATCACCTGCAAAAGTTAAGGACAAACCCCAACCATCATCGTCACTACCTGTCCACCACGTGCCACCAAAGTCTTGGCTTGGGAAGTTTTCAGCACTGACGACAGGTTTTACACACCATTGTCCTGAATCTGAGCCAATACTCCAATTAGCCACGCCTGTAGAATTAGCAGAGCAATTTGCAGCCGTTACTGCGGAGTCATTAAAATCCAAACTTAGGGTTCTAGTAACTGATGTATCTGCAACCAAAGGTGTATTTGATCCAGTTGGATCGACGCTATAATCATAGGTGAAGGCATTGAGAGTATCCGTTAATTGACCATTTTCTAGGGTTGCTAGATGGGTAAACCAATCAGCAGTTCCATCATCGTGATAGGTGTAGAAAACGGTGAAGTATAAATCATTACCCAAAGGTTCGAGGACAAAACCATGACCATTATGGTTGGCATCGGCATAAAGCCCAGGTGCGGGGCCTATAGGCGAGGTATTAACCGTACAAACATTTGGTAATTCAACATTTGGATAGTTGATGCTATCAATATAAAAACCTTCAAATTCCGATGCAGGATCAGAGGATAACTGCCACCTAACTTTAACATTTTGACCAGCGAAAGCACTCAAATCATGCGTTATTGTCTGGAATGATCCATTTGTGGCACTGAATGCTCCATGTGTTTTCGCATAACCACAAGCATTCACAACTCCACCATTGCCATCATCTGATAATGAGAAATCGCTGGGGTAGCCACCAACTGGTGGTAAATCTGTCCACGTTGCTCCATCATCTGTTGAGATTTCTACCACAACACCATCCCATTTTTCTTCTAAATCATAAAAAGCTTTATATGATAAAGTGAGATTTGTTATATCTGCTGTTAATGGAATGGTATTGGTAACTATAGCCGCACAGGTATCTGCTGGATAGTTGCCGTTAGAATCACCCGTCTTGTAACTTAGTACTCCGTCAGCGGCTTTGCTGGAAGCAACTTGCCAAGGGAAAGAAAGATTCATGATAGCGACATTATCGACATCCTCAAGGGTAGGCGAAGGTGTAAATCCAGGAGCAACAGGCTGGCTTCTTACTTTGGAAGTACCTGTGGTTTCGTTTCCAGCGTTATCAACGGCTCTAACAACGTAATAAGAGGCTGTACCAGGTGCGCGAATATCATCATAACTTGTTCCTGTTACCGTAGTGAGTAAATTAGCCGCATTTGGGGTGAAGTCGTTTTCATCCGAGCGGTAAATATTGTACTTGGACAACTGGCAGTTGCTGCTGACCATTGCAGTTTTGTTTGACAGGTCTCATTAACATTATTTACAACATGAATAGAGCTTTGTGAAAAGGCTGGCAGAAAGTCACAAGCCTGATTGGAAGTTACTTCCACACAAGCAGAAGACAGTTCACCGAGTTCGCCGTATTGCCCAGCACGAATTTTATAAGCATATTGCAAGCCATTGAGGGTTCTAAAATCAGTAAATTCATTGTTCTCTGAGGTTCCTGCTAAACGTGCTTGTTTAAAATCAGCACTGGCACAGCTGCCTTGCATTTTATAAATTTCATAGAAATCAGCATTGTCTCCTCCATCCCATGCAAGTTTGATGCCATTATCACCCTGCATATCAGCA
>JALSSM010000284.1 GCA_026984275.1 Gammaproteobacteria bacterium | reverse complement strand
CGCTGACACTGGGGCAGGAGTTTTCTGGTTACTCAGAGCAGATAAGGCTGGGTATTGAACGGGTTAATGATAGTCTCAAGCGGCTGTACCCTCTGGCACAAGGTGGTACTGCTGTGGGTACAGGATTGAATTCAAAATCGAATTTTGCTGATATGTTTGCACAGGAAGTGGCAAAGTTTACTGGGCTTCCTTTCTTTTCTGCACCCAATAAGTTTGAGGCTCTTGCCACACACGATGCTATGGTCGAATTCTCGGGAGTATTGAATACGATCGCTGTCAGCCTGAATAAAATTGCTAATGATATTCGTCTGTTGGGGTCAGGTCCGCGTTGCGGTATTGGTGAGCTTTCCCTGCCTGAAAATGAACCCGGTTCTTCGATAATGTCCGGCAAAGTCAACCCGACCCAATGTGAGGCCATAACTATGGTATGTGCGCAGGTCATGGGTAACCAGACAACGATCACTATTGCGGGTGCGCAAGGCCATCTTGAACTTAACGTTTTTAAACCCGTCATTGCCTACAATGTGCTTCAGTCCATTCGTCTTATCAGCAATGCTGTTGTGAGCTTCACCGATAAGTGTGTTTTGGGTATCGAACCAGAGACCGATCGCATCGCTGAGCTGATGGAAAGATCACTCATGCTGATAACTGCCCTGGTACCTCATATCGGATATGACAGTGCTGCCAATATTGCTAAATTAGCGTTGAAGAATCGCAGTACATTACGTGAAGAAGCTGTCGCTGCGGGTTATGTGACAGAAGAAGAATTCGACAAAATCATCCGGCCAGAAGAGATGATTTCTGCAAAATAAAGCTCTGGGGAAAGTGGCAAAATCTGGTGATGAAGTCATCAAAAAGAGCTGCATACACTGTGCCCCCTGACACTGGTCATCCAAAGCTATATTCTTTAGAAACTCTACCATCCAGTATCCAGAATTACAGTGTTTTATAGACTAAACTTTAAAGTGTGATTCTTTAAATAGCATGAATGAAATAGCATGAATGGGGTGGTCAAGATGAATGAACATATTTATAAGAAAGTGGAACTTACTGGTAGCTCAACTGAAAGTACAGATCAGGCAATCCGCAACGCGATCGCAAAAGCTGCAAAAACTATCCATAAAATGGACTGGTTCGAGGTGCTAGAGACTCGAGGCAATATTAATAATGGTTCTGTTGAATATTGGCAAGTCACAATTAAAATTGGTTTCCGACTGGAAGGCTGACAAATAGTAACCACGATCTAACAAAGTTTGTGTCGGTTTTTACACTAACAACAGAATTTGTGAAATAGCCAAATAATTTCGAGATGATCATGCATAGCTTATTTTCTGCATGATCATTGATCGAAAATTATCTATCAGGATTTTAAATCTGGTCGGCTATGGATACTACTACATTATTTTCTGTCACTCCTTCCTGTGTAAGGATTCTGGTAAAGTGATTAATGAAAAAATGAAAAAATTATTTTGCCTGTTATTCTTATCTTTTTTTATTGCTCTTCTTATCACTAAGATATGGCCTGGGAATTCCTTTAATGAACAGCTTGTTCGTATACAGGCAAAAAGTGAGTTGGGTAATGAAATTATAACGATCGAAGATGAGTCGATCGAAATTCAGTCTGTGTTGCTGGATTATTCGGATAATAAAGAACTGTTATTGAAAACGAAACTGGCTCTGATGAAGTATTCTGATCAGACGCGGGAGATCCTGCTACTGTTTGGAAGCAATTCAGATTTCCAGAAGATTCTTCAAAAATATGGTGAGGTTGTCATCCCTGTGATCCATTATTTTCTTACCACTGATATCAAGCAGACGATCCGGTTGATGGACAAAACGGGCAAATTGTTCGATGAATTCAAAAGCTGGTGGAATGGAAAAGTCAATGAAGAAAAACAACAGGAACTGGGGCAGGAAGAACAGGCATGGTATGCAATCCAGTTTATAAAAAATGAGGGTTATGATTTTCTTGGTCAGTTTGAGATCAGTGATCAGGGAGGTGTGGAGTGGATCCAGACGGAGCGTGTCACTGAAGGTTTGTCTGCATTTTTCACCAGCGGTTTGCGTGGGCTGGAAACGCGTTATAAAACTGATCAGGCCATCACGACCGGTGATCTGGCATGGGCCGGGGTCGATGTACTGATTGGTATGGGAACATTGAAATTATTACGTGCCGGTAAAATGGCGGCACGTTCTGGAAAATCAGTCGGTCTGGTTCGGACGACCAGTCTGCTTGGATCACGTTTGATGAAATCCGGATTTGCAGGCCGGCTGCTTAAATTCAGTGCTGTTGCCGCAACGGTCTATGTAATCGTCACTCATCC
>JALSSM010000283.1 GCA_026984275.1 Gammaproteobacteria bacterium | reverse complement strand
GGCGGGATCAGAGAAATTGAATTTATTGGTCAGACTTTTCAATTGTTACGAGGTGGCAGAGAGCCGGCATTACAGACAAGGAGAATTCTGGATGTTCTGACAACCTTGCAGGAGATGGAAATTCTCACGCAACAGGCTGGAAATGAATTACGAGAGGCCTATTTCTTTTTGAGAAATACAGAACACAGAATACAGGAAATTGCTGATCAGCAAACACAGGCTCTGCCTGCTTCAGAACTTGATCAGGCCAGAGTCGCCTATGGCATGGGTTTCCAACAGTGGGATGATTTTCTGTCCAGCCTCGATCAACATCGTCAGTCTGTAGCCGATCATTTTGCCCAGTTGCTTAAAACGGATGAAGATGTGGAAGTTGAGACAAGTTCCATCTTTAACTCGTTATGGCTGGACACACTGGAAACCGAAATTGCCTTGCAGGAACTGGAAAAAGCCGGATTTACAGATCCAGCGCAGATCCTGGAATTATTGAGGCAGTTGCGGGAAAACTATAGTCTGCAAAATCTCAGCAAAGAAGGTCGTGAACGTCTTGATCGGTTAATGCCGCTTGTACTGGAAGAAGTTGCTGCACTGGAAAACGATGATCAGGTCGCCACATTGGCAAGAGCGCTTAAGCTGATCGAATCTGTCGCAAGACGGAGTGTCTATCTGTCTTTATTAAAAGAACATCCAAAAGCTCTGTCGAGATTGATACAGCTCTGTGCAGCCAGTCCCTGGATCGCTGATTATATTACCAGCCAGCCCATTCTGCTGGATGAGCTGATTGATCGAGATGTTTTATACTCACCACCTGGTCAGCATGAGCTTGCAAGATTGCTCAATGATCAGCTGATCCATTTGCACCTTGATGATCTGGAGCGACAGATGGACGCGCTGCGCCACTTCAGGCATTCACAGGTACTACGAGTTGCGGCTGCTGATATAACAGGCCACTTGCCATTGGCCGAAGTAAGTAACCACTTATCAGCCATTGCTGAAGTTGTTCTGATCGCTGCGGCTGAGATTGCCTGGCGGGAGATGGTGCAACGTTATGGAGAACCTTGTTGTGAAGATGATGGCAAGGTACGAACTGCAAATTTCGCGATTATTGCATACGGTAAACTGGGTGGTTTTGAACTGGGTTATGGCTCGGATCTGGATGTGGTGTTTCTACATGATAGTCGCGGTGAAGAACAGGTGACCAGCGGTAAAAAGCCGGTGGATAACAGTGTTTTCTTCAACCGGCTGGGACAACGACTGATCCATATTTTGACCACCATGACATCAGCAGGCAGAACCTACGAAATAGATACACGTCTCCGACCGAGTGGGTTGTCAGGTTTTCTGGTCACCAGTATTGATGCATTTTCTGATTATCAACGTGAGAAAGCCTGGACCTGGGAACATCAGGCCTTGATCAGAGCCAGACCCGTTTCTGGTGATCCGGTGATACAGTCAGATTTTAATAAAATACGAAATCAGATCCTGTCTCGAAAAAGAAATGAAAAAGAGCTGAAAAAGGATGTCCGGGAGATGCGGGAAAAAATGCGTGAGAGTCTGGTTAAAAAGACCCGCGGCATGTTCGATCTGAAACAGGGACTCGGAGGTATGGCCGATATTGAATTTATAGTGCAATATACGGTGTTGCGCTGGGCGGGTGATCATGAAGAGTTACTGATGTTCACCGACAATCTTCGTTTGTTTGAGGTTCTGGCAAATCTGAAAATACTGAAAAAAACGGAAGCAACCTTGCTGGAAGAGGCCTACTTTAGCTATCGAGCGGATGGGCATCGGCTGGCATTGCTGGATAAGCCAGCGATTGTTCCTGAGACGGAATATATTGATTTTCGTAATGGTGTTACGAAAATCTGGAAAAGACTATTAGATGACTGAGAAATAATTAAAGAGGAAATAGAAACATGACAATGGCCGATCGAGATGGGGTGATCTGGTTAGACGGGGAAATGGTTCCCTGGCGCGAAGCAAAAACCCACGTACTCACACACACCTTACATTATGGCATGGGCGTTTTTGAAGGCGTACGTGCTTATCACGCTGAAAAAGGGACGGCGATCTTTCGCTTGCAGGAACATACCGACCGTTTATTTCGTTCTGCACATATCCTGCGTATGAACATGCCTTTTGACAAGGAAACGATCAATCAGGCCTGTCTTGATGTCGTTAAAGAAAACAATCTCGATTCTGCTTATCTTCGCCCCATGTGTTTTTACGGCTCAGAAGGTATGGGATTACGTGCCGATAATCTGAATGTGCATGTTATGGTGGCGGCCTGGGAGTGGGGAGCTTATATGGGGCAGGAGGCTCTGGAAAAAGGTATCCGTGTTCGCACGTCTTCTTATA
>JALSSM010000282.1 GCA_026984275.1 Gammaproteobacteria bacterium | reverse complement strand
ACCTGAGTCCGTGCCAAAGCCAATTGATTCCAGACCTGAACCACTAATGACGGAATAATCAAAAGTTGCTTTTAAACTGACCTGATCGCCTGCGTCCAGGCCAAAGCTGTTGCCATAAGAAGCACTGGTTGTTTCACCAAATAGAGTGAGGTCAACCATTCCTGCCTGAGCACCATGACTGATCATTAAAAACATAAAAAGAGCCGCTGAAAACAAGCGGTGGCAATGTTGATATAAGTGCATGTTTGTTCTCCTGAAGTACATGTCCGTATGTCTGGTCTTATTCCTTATAAAACCTTCTGAAGAGTGTATCGGTCAAAAATAACAAAACTTTAAATTTTTCAGTCAATATAAAGGGTAGTATCACGATTAAAGTAAGGCATAAACTATGCCGATAAGCAGGTGATTAAGGGAAGTGATATAAATTCTATGGATCTCGATCAAACACAGGCAATAATAGACAAACGCTATCTAACACGCATAAGTGCACCTGTCATCGTTGCGTTCATCTTACTCGGATTGTTTTTTCTGTTTCTTTACCGGGAGACAGTCAGCTATTTATTAAACGACTGGACACAGTGGCAAAACGGAGCTTATGCACATGGTTTTGCGGTAATGGCCGTTTCTATCTTTATGATCTGGGGGCTTAGAGAAAAGCTCAGACAGGCGATCATTCGTCCTAATCTTCTGGCAACCGTTTTGGTATTTGGTTTTTCATTAAGCTGGATGATCGGTATTCTTTTAGGTATCAGGGTCGTTGAAAGTATGAGTTTTTTTCTGCTCATACCATCCATTCTCATTGCCCTGACAGGATTTCAATTTGCTACCAGACTCTGGTTCCCACTGGCCTTTCTTCTGGTGGCCTTTCCAGTCTGGGAATTGTTTCTGCCCTATCTCCAATCACTTGCTGCAACGATCTCATACCTGCTTCTGAAGATTTCGGGAATAACTGTTCTGAAAGAGGATGCTTATCTTATCGTTCCGGCTGGAAAATTTCTGGTTGCAGAAGGTTGTAGTGGGTTGCGGTATTTATTGGCTGCTATGACTTTTGCTGGTTTTTTTATTTATCTTGAACGTTTGACAAAATGGAGGGCAGCTATATTTTTTTTGATTGTTATGTGTTTTGCCATTCTTGCGAATGTATTAAGAATAAGTACGGTTGTTTTTGTGGGAAACATGACAGGAATGCAGCACCCATGGGTTCATGATCACATGATGCTTGGATGGTATATTTTTGCCGGGATGTTACTGCCAGTTTTCTGGATCGGGAACCGGTTTGGTGATGCGGAACATAAGATCAAAAAAGAAGTGACATCCCGGAAAGTGACTTTCTTTGATAAAAAATCGACCAGTTATTCATTATTAATTCCAACTTTATTAATCGCTTTAGTTGCCGGTCCGTTATTAAAAAATGTTTTGTTATCCAGAGCCAATGTGGCATTAGACAATGATTATTATTTAACAGTTCCAGAGGGGCAGGGTGGTTGGAAGCCATTATTTGATTCAGATAGTGCAAGGCAAATGATACAACCCGTTTTTACAGGTGCAGATAATATCATCGATCAAGATTATTCAGATAGTAATAATAATCATGTCAGATTGTTTATAGCTTCATATAGACAACAAAAACAGGATAAAGAGCTGATTAACGTCAACAATTACTTTTTTAACGAAGAACGTTGGCAGGCAACATCAAGACAGGTTCTTTCTTCCAGTCATTCAGATCAACCGTTGATAGAACTACAGTTAAAAAGTAACTCCGGCGAAAAAAGGGTTATATGGTACTGGTATAGAACAGCCGGCCATATAACAACCAGACCTGTCGTGACCAAGTTATTAGATCTGTATGGAATGATTATCGGGAAAAATTCATCATCAGCAATTATGTTGTCCGTTAAACAGGATGGAGAGATTGATCGGGCAAGGAATTCTCTGGGGAGTTTTTATTCTGCCATGATTAATCCGATAAATGAAAAGCTGGATTACGAGAACAAGTAATTAATTTAAGAAAAATTATCAAAGGAAATGATAACGATGACTCAGGGAATGAGCCAGAAAAGAGAAGAAAAAAAACAGTCGAGCAGTTTGTTAATTGTGGCATGCCTGTCTATATTTTTTCTTTCAGCCTGTAATACCCAAACACCAGAAGAATTGCTGGAGACGGCCAGATCACACCATTCTCAAGGTAATACTGAAGTTGCAATCATAGAACTGAAAAACCTGCTAAAACAATCCCCAGCATTAATTCCAGCTGTTTCAGAACTTAATAAAATCTATGCTGAGAAACGTGAATACAATAATGTTATCGTCCTGTTAGCTCCCCTCGTTAATAAAGGTTTGTCTGATCAGGAAATGTTATTTTCA
>JALSSM010000281.1 GCA_026984275.1 Gammaproteobacteria bacterium | reverse complement strand
ATAGTTATCATTAATTGTTTTGAATTTATCCAGATCAAAAACCATCAGACTCAGATGGCCTCCATGGCGTTTCCAACGTGCTATTTCTATTTCCAGTCTTTCTTCATAGGCTCGACGATTTGCAATTGAAGTCAGCGCATCAGTTAATGATTTGATCTGTTCTTCTTCAACTGATTTTTTCAAGACTTCAGTTTCTTCCTGGAGTACACCCAGCTGTGAATTCAAAGCCCCCATAGTTTCTTCAGCACGCTTCATCCGTTCTTTCTCTTTTCTCACATACTCAGAAACATTTTTATTCAGGAAGTCCAGATGGGATTCAATATTGAATTTCATGGCTGAGATTGAACCAAAATCTTCCAGTCCCTCTCTTATCTCTTCAAACTCTTCATCAAGATCCAGACTAAATGAAAAAGACTCTGAAAAGTGGTCGCTACTGATCAGATCACTCTGATCCAGATATTTATGCAACCGTTCCAGACGTTGAGTCATTTTTTTCAGAAACTCACTCACATCTTCAAGACTATCATCTCGAGCAACAGATTTATTAATAAGATCAGCTACCAGATCAGAAGGTTCGGGAAGGTTATCCGTTTCTGACCGGCCAGTCAGAATTGATTTCACATGATTGATTTTCGGCAAGTGCTTCTTATCGAAATGAATTTTTTCCAGTAGATGTATTAATTGATCAGTATCTGGGTAAGAAGCTGATGTATTCTGGCTCGATGATAAATTACAATATTCCGAGATGAGAACAGCAGCATCTTCTACCAGCTGTTCGAGTTCTTCGTCAGAATAAGTGAGTTTTACTCTTCCGGCAAGCACTTCAATCTCGGCCTGCATTTCAAGACTGGAAGGAATTTTCTGGAGAAATTCAGCCATTTTTTCCGAACTGACTACAGGCTTCTCCTGTTCGTATTTTCTGGTGAATTCTGGCTCAGAGCTTTCGTTTAAACGCGCTTTATCTTCTGTCGTAAATCGGATAATCCCCTCGGTGACCGCAATTAACTTTCCTTCGATAATCGCATCATGATTACTCTCACGAATGGTTTTCGTTATTAACCTGAGTAACTCATCAAACGCCTGGTTCCTGCCAATAAAGCCGAGCGCCAGCCTGAGCAGGCCTTTTTCAAGCTCGACAAGTTTCTGGTTGTGGTGATCCAGTTCTCGTTTACAGTCCTGATAAAGTTTTTTCCAGTCGGGGTTACTTTCCAATGTATCTGCTTCCTGCTTTGATGGTAACTACAGCAGGAATCTACACTATTTTGTTCCGGCTGCTTTCTTCCTTTCTTTATCGACCAGTGCATCAACAACCTTTAACAATTCGGGATAACTGCCTGCCAGACTACCAGAACTCCAGTATTTACCATTAATAATAATGGCTGGTACACCTCGAATCCCATAGGCACGACTCAGTCGCATAGCCTGTTTGACCTTACTTTCTACAGAATAAGCATTGAAAGCTTTACGAAATGCCTTACCATCTACACCTTCCAGTCCATCCACAAAATCAAGGATAGCTTCGTCTGTAAATAATCTTTTATTATCCTTATGTATCGCATCAAATAAAGGTTTGTGAATCTTATCCAGGATACCGAGTTTTTTTGCAGCATAAAATGCTTTTGCATGTGGCATCCAGTTTTTTCGGAAAATCCCGGGCATACGCCTGAACTCGACATCATCAGGTTTGCTCTCAAGCCATTTGTCCAATACTGGCTCAAAATGATAGCAATGAGGACATCCATACCAGAAAACTTCCAGTACTTCTATTTTGTCTTTTGACTGTGTAGGCTGCTGTGGCGTGACCATTTCATAGTTATGCCCGGCAATTGCCGCAAATTCTGCCGCAGTTTCCTGTTCAGACTCTTCAGCATTCGACGCATAGAATGCCAGACCTGAAACCAGAACAACAAGTAAAGCCGATATTTTTTTCATCATCATTAAAAATTCTCACTCCAGTTTTTTTACGATTATGCAGAATTATCCATATTTTTTGTTAACCATAGCTGAATATCTGGGGCCCTGATCAACTCTACTACCTTTAGAGCCTCATAAATTAAAAGGTTCCTTAATGAAGCCCTGCCACATATGATGCTACTGCTTCAATATCACTGTCTCTCATTCTTTCTGCTATATCGCGCATGACAGCATTGGCATCAGTATGTCTTTCACCGGATCGAAAAGCCTTCAGTTGCTTCATGATATAGGTTGTATGTTGTCCTTTTAAAGAAGGGAAAGCGGCTGCGGGATTGCCTGAGCCTGTTGGGCCATGGCAAGCCATACAGGCTGGAATTTTACGATCACTGTCACCACCACGGTACAGTGACTCACCTGCTTCAACCAGATCTGGATCAGCTTTGCCAATGGT
>JALSSM010000280.1 GCA_026984275.1 Gammaproteobacteria bacterium | reverse complement strand
TTGTGGAAGCATCCGCCTGACTAAATGATTCAAAAAGAACGTCTATTTTTTCTTCAGGAATACCTATCCCGGTATCTGTGACTGTCGCCACTAACTGCCAGTGCTGATCGCCAGCATCCCGTAATTTAACAGAGATAACAACCTCACCTGCTGCTGTAAATTTGATTGCATTGCTAACTAGGTTCGTGAAAATCTGTCTCAACCGACCTGGATCTCCTTTAACCATGGTCTGATCAACAGCCGACAGATCCAGCACCAGTTCCAGTTCTTTTTCCTGGGCCTGTAACGCCATCGCCTCAGTAAACTCTCCCAGTATTTCGTGCAGATTAAAATCGATCATTTCCAGATCCAGTTTACCGGCTTCTACTTTGGAAAAATCAAGAATATCGTTGATTAAAGTCAACAATGACTGAGCGCTGCTCTGGGCTAATTTTGCACGATGTTCCTGTTCAGCATTCAGTTTCGTATTGAGTAATAAATTCAGCATTCCCAACACACCGTTCATTGGCGTACGAATTTCATGACTCATACTGGCCAGAAACTCACCCTTCGCATGCACAGCGGCCTCTGCTTCAACTTTGGCCTCAATCAAAGCATCTTCCGTTTTTTTTCGCTCTGTAATGTCAGTTCGAATAGCGATATAACTTTCCGGCCCATTGTCACCCATAAAAGGCACGATCGTCGTATCTACCCAATAAAGGCTGCCATCTTTTGCCTGATTACAAACTTCTCCCTTCCATACCTTTCCACGGGAAATTGTTTTAAACATTTTCGTAAAAAATTCTGTTTCATGAAAACCGGAATTCAGAATTCGATGGTTTTGCCCAATTAACTCATCACGACGATAGCCACTGATCTCAGTAAATTTTTCATTAACAAATGTGATCGTACCTCCGGCATCCGTTACCGCAACAATGGCATGTTGGTCAATCGCAAATTTCTGATCCGCCAGCGCCATCAGAGAATCCTGTGCTTCTTTGGCACTTTTTTCCAATGCCAGTTCATGAAATTGTCGCATGTATAACATGTGATTAAACGATCTGGCCAACTCACCGATTTCATTGTTCGAGTTGATCTCCACCTGTTGATCAAGCTCACCTTCAGCCACTTTCATACTGATCTCTGCTAATGAAACGATGGGCTTTGTAATACGTCGTGCCAGATAGATCGCCATAAAAATGAGAAAAATGGCTGACACAACAACCAGCAACAACATCTGTTTCCATAGCTTAATAGCCGGTGCGAGTACTTCATCACGTTCAACTTCACTGACTAATATCCAGTTAGTATTTGCAAGTTTTATCGGAAGATCTACACCAAAAACGTTGTTTCCGGAAGCACCAATATACTCGTCAGACGCCATAACATCACCAGCCACTTTGCTTTGCACATTACTGGAAACTGTAAGCTGATTAATGTTAATTTTTCTATTCAGAACATCATCCCAACGGTCATCATCAACAGGCGTCTGCAGCAGTCCATTTTGATCGACCAGATAATGTTTCAGAGAACTCTCTCCCAGGCTTTTGGCATTCAGTTCACTGAAGATTCTCTCAAGACGCAACTGGATAGCAAAAACACCGATTTTATGGCCATTTTCATCCCACATTGGCGTCGTGATAAATCCGGCTAAAATATCATTAGATGGTGAATAACGTTCTATGCCTGAAAAATTATCCTCATCGGTTTCTAATGTGTTTTTAACCGCCTGTGCAAATTTTGTTTCAGCATATGGACCATTCATAAGACTGGTTCCCAGATCAGCTTCATGGGCTACAGAGAAGAGGATATTTCCATGGTTATCAATTAAGAACAGATCATAAATATAGTCATACCCGTGAGCGAATTTAACGAGATCATTATTCTCCTCGTCAACTCTCATCTGCCAGTCATCACTTTTCACATAATCAACCAGTTTTTTACCACTGATCTGCAGACCTTTAACAAGTTGCTCCAGAAGAATTGTATTGTTGTGTGAACCTCCTTGTAGTTTGAGATCCATAAGACGATAGTCAAACCAGTTTCTGATGAAATTAATACTGAACAAGGCTGTTTGTTTCAGATTTTCTTCAGCATACCTGGTAAGACTCGACTGAGCCTGTTGATAGCTGAACCATGAGACCAGAGTCAACGGTAATAACCCCAGAATGAGAAACCATATAACCATGGTTCTTCTGAGAGAACTGAATTTTTTTTTCTTTGCCATTTATCTGAGCCGCATCATTTTTGGGGTTTCTATTAATTAACGGCTATCTCTATTATTTCTTGATTGCTGGACGCTGCCAGAATGGATAACAGATAAATAGATTGGCAGGGTTTCAGGTAAATTTACGAATAACAGCTGGCATTATTGGCGTCTGAATAAACAGCGTTAATAAAACAACACC
>JALSSM010000279.1 GCA_026984275.1 Gammaproteobacteria bacterium | reverse complement strand
CTTTCTATTTAATGCTAATAGGTACTAGGTAGTTTTGATAATGCTGGTTTCAAATTAGAGACAGTTCCTGGTCAATAACGTAATCGAAAATATTCATAAAATTCTTGGTTTAATATTTTTTCTGTTAGCGTTTCTTTTATTCAGAGAGGCTTGTCGATTAATTAATTGGGATTACATAGCCACGTATCTTAAAGCAAAGTTATGGCAGGCTAAATTTGCTTATGGTCAGCTATTGTTTTCTATCCGTTGATAACAGTTGTCGTGACTACAAAATAATGATAATTTCATTAAGAATATTAATGAATTAAAATAATCAGAGAACAGTAAATGAGTGCAGATAATCCAGAAGTCGCAAATTCAGTCCAGACAGGAAATTTTAAAACCAATTATCACGACGAAGGTAATGGGGATCCTGTTTTTCTAATCCATGGTTCCGGACCAGGTGTTACCGCCTGGGCAAACTGGCGTTTTACCATTCCAGTGCTCTCCGAAAAATTTCGAGTAATTGCACCAGACATGGTTGGTTTTGGGTTCACAGAAAAACCTGAGAATATTAAATACTCAATGGATACCTGGGTGCAAAATGCAATCGATCTAATGGATGCCCTCGATATTGAAAAAACACATTTGATTGGTAACTCGTTCGGTGCGGCATTATCTGTTGCCCTGACATTACGATACCCGGAACGTGTTAACAAACTTGTTCTTATGGGCGGAGTAGGTACTGGTTTTCAACTGACAGAGGGTCTTGATGCTGTGTGGGGTTATGAACCTTCTATCGAGAATATGAAAAAATTACTTGATATCTTTGCCTTTAATCGTGCGATTGTAACAGATGAACTGGCTGAACTTCGGTATGAGGCCAGTATTCAGCCTGGATTTCAGGAAGCATTTAGTTCGATGTTTCCTGCACCACGACAACGATGGGTGGACAGCATGGCCGCAACAGAGTCAGATGTGAAAACGATCGAACAGGAGACCTTGGTGATACATGGTCGTGAAGATATGGTTATTCCACTTTCAGCGTCTTATAAGATGGCTGAGCTCATCTCTAAATCGCAGTTACATGTCTTTGGACAGTGTGGGCATTGGACGCAGATCGAACATAAAGATAGGTTCAATACTTTATTATTAAACTTTTTTTCCGAGTAAACTTATTGTTTATTGTCAATTAGGAACTATTGTCGCAATTAAGTTAGTTAACTATACTATAAGGAATGAAAAGTCGTCATTTACCCATCACATTGCTAGAGAGATATTATGAAAGCGCAAGATAACGGCAAGATAGATTACTCAAAATTTCTTCTGGATAGTACTGACCAGGAAATTTACAGGCTTGACCGAAGCGTATTTACCGATCCAGAAATATTCGAAAAAGAAATGAAATACATATTTGGAAAGAGCTGGATGTATCTCTGCCATGAAAGTCAGATAAAAAATCCCAATGATTTTTTTACAACATATATGGGCCGACAATCTGTCATCATTACTCGTGATACCGACAATAATATTGGAGGATATATTAACGCCTGCACTCATAGGGGGGCACAACTTATTAATGTCTCACGTGGTAATAAGAAAATCATCATGTGCCCATTTCATGGATGGTGTTTCAAATCAGATGGTCAATTAGTTGATTGTGGAAAAAAAGAAGGAGTGGGCTATAGTGAAAATTTTAATCCAGACGAACTTGGTCTAAAAAAGATTGCCAAGATAGAAAGTTATCGTGGTTTTGTTTTTGGTACCCTAAGTAATGATGCTGGTAGTCTTAAAGATTATCTGCGAGAAGCAAGCAAAATAATCGACATGCTTGTTGATCAATCAGATAATGGACTGGAAATTCTTCCCGGTGTGACAACCTATACTTACAATGGTAACTGGAAGTTACAGGCAGAAAATGGAGTAGATGGTTATCATGTGGAATCCATTCACGCTAATTATGTACAGACTGTAATGAACCGAAAAAAGATAATGGCTGAGAATGATCCTGTTAAATCTGCCAATATCGGAGACATTAAGGAACTCCCTGGCGGTTGTTACGATTTGGGTAGTGGGCATGTGATGCTCTGGGCTGAGTTTCCTAATCCTCAGGACCGACCTTCCTATGGAAGATATGAAGAGTTTGTTAAGGTATACGGTAAAACACGTGCTGACTGGATGGTAGGTTTTTTGCGAAACCTCTGTTTGTATCCAAACGTTTTTATTATGGATCAGATGAGCACACAGATCCGGCACTTTCGACCCATCTCGGTAGATAAAACAGAAGTGACCACCTATTGTATTGCACCTGTTGGCGAATCTGATGACGCAAGACTCAGACGAATCCGTCAGTATGAAGACTTTTTTAACGCGACGGGAATGGCAACACCGGATGATTTAAGTGCGTTTAATCATGTACAGGAAGGTT
>JALSSM010000278.1 GCA_026984275.1 Gammaproteobacteria bacterium | reverse complement strand
CCGGCCAATGGTATATGCCACGGCACTGACATTGATTGCTTTGATCATTGTCTTGAATTTTGCAGCTATCCGGATCCGTAATCGTTTAAGAGACAAATATATTACTTCGGCACAGTCATAAAATATCACAGTCATAAAATATTATGAATAAACAAAACGAATTAAGAACTCATGCAGTCGATATCACGTCATTGCGAAAAAATGTGGTGTCTGATTCTGACTCCATGCAGAATGAAAAAGAATGTCTGCGAGTAGAGGATCTCAATCTGTTCTATGGTGAAAAACAGGCATTGAAAAATATCGATCTGGTGATACCGGAAAAGAAAGTCACGGCTTTTATTGGTCCAAGCGGTTGTGGTAAATCAACATTGTTACGTTGCTTTAATCGAATGAATGATTTGATCGACTCAGTGAATATTGAGGGAAAAATTTTACTACATAATGACAATATTTATGACAAAGGTGTGAACGTCGCCGAATTGCGTCGTCACGTAGGAATGGTCTTTCAGAAACCCAATCCTTTTCCAAAATCGATTTATGAAAATGTCGCTTATGGTTTGAGGTTACAAGGTATAAAAAGTCGTCGCAGGCTTGATACTGTAGTTGAAAAGTCTTTGAAGGCCGCTGCTCTGTGGGATGAGGTTAAAGACCGACTGGATGATAATGCACTTGGACTCTCTGGTGGACAGCAACAGCGTTTGGTCATCGCCCGGGCTATTGCAATCGAACCGGAGGTTTTATTGCTGGATGAGCCTGCCTCAGCATTGGATCCGATTTCAACATTGAAGATTGAAGAACTGATATATGAGTTAAAAGAGGAATACACCATTGTGATTGTCACCCATAATATGCAACAGGCCGCTCGTGTCTCAGACTATACAGCCTTCATGTATTTAGGTGATGTCGTTGAGTTTGGTGATACCCGTAGTGTCTTTACAAACCCTGAACAGAAACAGACAGAAGATTATATAACCGGTCGTTACGGTTAAGAGGAGCAGATGATGACAACGCGATCTTTACCACAGCATATCTCGAAACAGTTTGATCAGGAACTTGAGGATCTCCGGGCCAAAGTGATGACCATGGGAGGTCTGGTTGAAGACTTACTTGGTAAATCACTTGATGCTCTGGATCGTAGTGATTCGGAACTTGCAGAGACGGTGACAAGCAGTGATTACAAAGTTAATTTAATGGAGGTCAATATTGATGAAGAGTGCACACAGGTTCTTGCCAGACGACAACCCGCGGCAGGTGATCTACGACTGGTACTGGCTGTGATCAAAACAATTTCCGATCTGGAACGTATTGGTGATGAGATCGAGAAGATTGGTAAAATGGTAGTCCGTTTATGTGAACAGAACAGCCCCAAATCGTACTATGTCAGTGTGATCGCTATGGGGCAGCATGTTCAGAAGATGTTACACGATGCACTGGATGTGTTTGCACGAATGGACTCACAGAAGGCGGTAGATGTTGCTGCACAGGATCATAAAATTGATGAGGAATATAGTGCAATCTTACGGCAATTGATTACCTATATGATGGAAGACCCCCGGAGTATTTCAAATGTACTGGATGTCGTCTGGGCGGTCAGGGCACTGGAGCGAATTGGCGATCATGCTAACAACATTTGTGAAAATGTTATCTACCTGGTTGAAGGCAAAGATGTCCGTCATACCAGCATTGAAGACATGCGCAAAGAAGTGTTTCCCGACTAGCTGGTCAAGTTCAACCAGCAGGTTGATCGACATCTTTCACTGGATCTGAGACAACAATTTCTTTGGGGAAAACACATCGAAACGTACTGCCCTCACCGAGAGTACTTTCAATTTCCAAAGTAGATTTATGCCGTGAAAGGACATGTTTTACGATAGAAAGACCCAGTCCACTTCCACCATTATCACGGCTTCTACTCTGTTCCACGCGATAAAAACGTTCTGTAAGACGTGGAATATCGTTGGGTGGTATTCCAATACCGTTATCTGTGATTTCCATATAAGCGTTTCTATCCTTATCGCTATACCAGTGAATTCTGATCAAACCGCCGTTATCTGTATAACGAACCGCATTGAAGACCAGATTTGAAAATGCAGTATAGATTTCTGAAGAACTTCCCTTAATCCATAGATTGGGTTCAACACTGATCTCAAAAAGGTGTTGTTTTGTTCCACTTAAGTTGACGGCTTCTTCATGAATCTTCCCGATCATTTCCGGAACAATAACGATCTCATGTTGCGGAACAAGCTGATTTTCTTCCAGTCGTGAGATTGTGAGCAGATCACTGATGACATCATTCATGCGTTCCGTCTGCTGACTCATATCCTCAAGTGCAGATAACCATTGTTTTGGATACTTTTGATTACTTTGAAGCATGGATTCAAGATAGCCTCGCAAAACTGTCAGCGGTGTTCTTAATTCATGTGAAACATTGGCTACAAAATCTTTACGGACTTCAATTAATTTTTGCAACTGTGTCACATCTCTGGCGACGAATAAATGCTGATCTTTACCATATGGAACAATACGAAGACTGAGATGTAATTCAGGGTTGCGGGGTGAAATAATTTCTACGGTATTCTTTCTGTCCTGATCATTTGCTTCTAAATAACGGACTAATTCTGGTGAGCGGATCAGGTTTGTAATACGCTGGCGTTGATCCTGAGGCCAGTGAATGTTCAGAAATCCTTCTGCTGCTTTATTTGCCCATTGAATACGGTTTTCATCATCCAGAACGATGGTTGCATCTGGTAAGGCTGACGTGGCCTGGTGAAACTGTTGTAAATACCCTGAGAGTTTTTTTTTGCGTTTTTTATATCGCAACTGAAAACGATCAATTTCTCTGCATATATCTTCAAAATGACCAGGTACTTCGGGAGCCACCGTTGTTTTTCGATTTTGTAGCCATCTGAGTAATTGTGAAATCTTTTGTTGCTGCCAGATAAGGCAGGCCAGTGTCGTAAAGAATAAAACAGCAAAAACATGATCAAAGATTAACCCGATCATGAGTGCGATCAACAGGATATAAAAAAATCTGAGATAGTCTTTACTCATTTATTGTTTTGAAAAACGATAGCCGACACTCCGTACTGTTTGAATATAATCATCAAAGTCATGTTTTTCCAGTAGTTTACGTAGACGACGGATATGTACATCGACAGTACGTTCTTCAATATAGGCATTGGAACCCCAGACATTATCCAGAATTTGAGCTCTTGTATAAACACGTTCAGGGTGGGAGATAAAGAAATGAAGCAGACGGAATTCGGTAGGACTCAGTTCAAGTTTCTGATTCTTAATCGTGACTCGATGTGTTTCCAGATCCAGTCGTAGATCATCAACTTCCAGAATATCCGCCGTTGCCTGAACATGGCTACGACGTAATACCGCCCGGATCCTTGCGAGTAGTTCCTGTGTCGAAAAGGGTTTGGTCACATAATCATCAGCCCCCGTATCCAGGGCTTTGATCTTGTCATGCTCTTCACCTTTTGCTGTTAGCATAATGATCGATAAATCTTTGGTCTCGGGTTGACGTTTCAGGCGGCGCGCCAAATCAACGCCACTTAAACCTGGCATCATCCAGTCGAGTAAAATCAGATCAGGTGCTGCTGTTCTGATCACATTTTGTGCCTCATCAGCCGAACCCGCTTCGGTTACCTCATAACCTTCGCCGGATAGTGCAAAAATCAGCATCTGGCGAATCGCTGGCTCATCATCAACAATCAGTACTTTAGGATTTTTCATCATCATAGTCACTATTACAAGCGCTTCATATTACAGAATAATGACAGTCTGTAGTTTGCCGTTATTTGTAACAAAAATACAACGATCCATCGGGTTTTCCAAAAACAATCTGATCTGAATCATCCTATGTCATCAAACCGTCATAAAGCTTTCATATGAGTGCAACACAACGCCAGTAAGTTATGTACCAAAACGAGATGATCGTTTTCTTTTTTCTTAACTACTATGGGGAAACACCTGTGATACATAAAAAAATCAACATGATTGGAGGAGCTCTTCTTGGGCTAGGCTCCGTATTGACGATTCCTGCACATGCCGCAAATGACACGATCAAAGATCTGATCAAGATTATGCATGAAAATGGGCAGATTACTGATGAGCAATATAAGATCCTGCTCAATGGTGCAAAAGCCGATGAAGAGCAGACAGCTGCAGTGAAAAATGACCTTGTGGCTGAAGTAGAGGAGAAGACTAAAAATCTGCCAAAAATTACCACAAAAGGTAAACTTAAGATTGAAAGTCAGGATGGCGAGTGGTCATTTCAGCCCATCGGACGTGTAATGTGGGATGCTATGTCCGTTGATTCGGATGGAAGTGGACGTGATGAATTTCAGGGTACCGAGCTGCGCCGTGCCCGCTTGGGCTTTGAAGGTGAAATATATGACTGGGGTTATAAATTTGAAGGAGACTTCGCTAATGGTAAGACCGCAATTAAAGATGCATTTGTGAGTTATGGCACCAAATTCGGTGACAATAAATTTAAGGTCAAGTTAGGTCAGTCACAGATTGCTTTTGGTTTTAATACAGCAGCAAGTAGTAAATATATGACTTTTATGGATCGTCCATGGTTTGCCGATAGCGCTTTATCCCCTGCACGTGAAAGTGGTATTGCTGCAAAATTATCAGGTCATTCCTGGTCTTTGGCTTCATCAATCACGATCGGCGAATTCGAAAGCGGGATAACTGAAGATGACATTGATGGTACCACTTATGCTCTGCGTGGCACTTTCCTGCCTTTCCAACAGGATAAAATGCACCTTATCCAAATTGGTGCCGGTTACAGGCGTGTTACCAGTAACAAAAATGGTTTTAGCTATTCACAACACCTTGTTGCCCACAAAGATCACAATAAAATCAAGTTAGGTAATTCTATTGCTGCTGCGGATTTTGATGGTATTGATAACTATGAAGTGGATGCAGTAGGCATCTATGGTCCTTTCCATGCTTTGGCTGAATATAATAAATTCTCCGCTGATAGTAGCCTGGCAAATAACGATGTTGATATTGATTCGTACGCAATTGAAGCGGGTTATTTCTTAACAGGTGAATCAATGAAGCTTAAACATGGTTTCTGGGACGGTATTACACCTAAATCACAGTTAGGTGCATGGCAAGTAGCAGCCCGTTATGAAAGTATGAATATTGATGACAGTGTTGCTGGTGATGATAAGGCAAGCAAATGGACAATTGGGTTGAATTACTATCCAACCAAGAATACCCGTTTAATGCTAAATTATGACAATGTCATTGATTGGGATCAAAATGGTTTAGATCAGAATGCTGAACCATCAGCCATTAAATTCCGTGCTCAGGCGAAATGGTAAGCTCTTGAAATTTTAGGGTAGATCAGAAACCCCGCCTTATGGTGGGGTTTTTTTTAACCTCATTAAGCCCCACTTTACTCTTCTGAGGGAACAAATATTCTCATAATATGAGAGATTCTGATTGATGCCTGACGATAGCACCTTAATTTAAGAGCGATCATCATGAACAGTGTTTTACAGCGAGATTTTGCGCAGGAGTGGTTCGATAGTCTACGTATCAAACACCCTGAACCGCTTGGTGAAGATGAAATCATATGAATGCTTGATGAATGAACAAGGATCAGAACTTTGATGTTGTCGTCATGAATCGATAGTATTCAATCCATGACAATGAATAATCTACCTTCCATGAGCGAAATGTTTGCCCAGCTCATCTCAGTGCCTTCTGTAAGCAGTGTGAATGCTGAATTTGATATGGGAAACAAGGCTGTTATCGATTTGTTGGCAAACTGGTTATCTGGACTGGGTTTTGAGATTGAATGTCAGCTGGTTTCTGATCAACCGCTCAAATACAACCTGATCGCTCGCATGGCTAGTGGGCAAGAGGATAAGAATAACGGGCTTATTCTGGCAGGACATACCGATACGGTTCCCTTTGATGAAAGCTTATGGAAAAGTGATCCATTCAAACTGACAGAAAGGGATGATCGTTTCTATGGTCTGGGTTCCTCCGACATGAAGGGTTTTTTTCCGTTAGTTCTGGAGGCGATCCAAGAAATAGATCTGAAAAATTTAACCCGGCCTTTAATCATTCTTGCGACGACTGATGAAGAAAGTACGATGGCGGGTGCGCGTGCTCTGGTTGAGAAAAACAAGTTGCGTGCAAGGTATGCCGTGATCGGTGAGCCAACAGGTTTACAACCGATTCGAATGCATAAGGGTGTCATGATGGAGTCGATTATTGTACACGGCCAGTCTGGGCATTCCAGTAATCCATCCTATGGTAATAACGCCATGGAAGGGATGTACAAAGTGATTGGTGAGCTGCTGGCATGGCGCCAGGATTTGCAGGAAAAATATCATGAGCCCTTGTTTGAAGTGGATGTGCCGACTATGAATCTTGGTCATATTCACGGAGGTGATAATCCAAACCGGATCTGTGGGGAATGTGAGTTGCAGATTGACCTGAGAATCTTGCCGGGGATGAATGTCGATACATTGAGAGACTCGTTAAATCAACGAGTTGCTAACGTTCTTGCAGATTCTGGGTTAAGATATGGTGTGCATTCACTGACTGAGCCTGTACCCCCGTTATGTACAGTCGCAACATCACCGATCGTGACTGTGGCTGAACGACTGAGTCACAGACGAGCCGGAAGCGTCGCATTTGCAACAGAAGGCCCATTTCTTGATCTAATGGGTATTGAAACAGTGATTCTCGGTGCGGGCGATATTGCGCAGGCACATCAGCCGGATGAATATGTCGATCTGGACAGACTTGAACCAATGATCGATATTTTAAAAAATATGATAACTGAATTTTGTACTGATGATGGAAAACACTGATCCACAATTTGTTGAATGGTTCCGATCGGCTTCACCGTATATACACTCACACCGTGGCAGTACGGTCGTCGTCTATTTTGGTGGTGAAGCGCTGGCATCAGAAGCGTTTCCAAACCTGATCCATGATCTGGCATTGCTTTCCAGCCTTGGTATGCGTCTGGTTGTTGTACATGGTGCTCGACCACAGATCGAGGATCGACTTGAAGTCAGAAAAGTAACTGCAAGATATGAAAGAGGTTTACGGATCACTGATCCTGATGCATTAATCTGTGTGAAAGAGGCGGCTGGTGCGATTAGAGTAGAAATTGAAGCCCTGTTTTCGACGGGTATTGTTAACTCCCCAATGGCCGGTGCTCACATACAGGTAGCCTCTGGTAATTTCGTCACTGCAAAACCGTTAGGAGTGCGTGATGGTATTGATTTCTATCATACTGGCGAGGTCAGACGAATCGATACAGAAGCCATTACCCGAAGATTGGACAGTGGTGAAATTGTGCTGATCTCACCTGTTGGATATTCACCGACAGGAGAAGTCTTTAACCTGAGTTCTCTGGATGTCGCTTCCTCTGTGGCTGTTGCGCTTGAAGCCGATAAGCTTGTTTTGCTGACTGAGGGAGAGAAGTGTACTGATTCAGAAGGTCATCTGATGAGGCAAATGACTCAGACAGATGTGGAAAATAGCCTCGAAAATGATGACTCAGTATCAGAATTACTTTGTGCACTGACAGCCAGCCGGCATGGGATCGCCCGTGTACATCTGATCGATCGGTCAATTTCAGGTGGATTATTACTGGAGCTATTTACACGTGATGGAGTCGGTACGCTCATTAGTGCCGTTCCTTTCGATGAGATCCATAAGGCGACTGTCAATGATATCGGTGGAATTCTCGGGTTAATATCACCGCTTGAAGAAGCCGGTGTGCTGGTTAAACGATCCAGAGAGAAGCTGGAGATCGAAATTGATCACTTTACGGTGATGGAACGTGATCATGCCATTATTGCCTGCGGTGCGTTATATCCATTTATAAAAGATAACCTGGCAGAGCTTGCCTGTCTTGCTGTTGATAGTGAGTACCTGAATGCAGGCAGGGGAGAGTTGTTATTAAATGAGCTGGAGAAAGAAGCCAGGCAGTTGGGAATAGAGAAACTCTTTGTTCTGACAACACAGACAGCACACTGGTTTCTTGAACAGGGGTTTAGTGAAGGTGATATCAGTGATCTACCCATTGAGCGACAGTCACTTTATAATTTTCAACGAAACTCCAAGGTTTTCTTCAAGACTCTGGATTAGTCTCTGCAGCGATGATCAGTTTCCCTCTCCCTGATCTTTTTTTTGTAACACAGGGGGAGAGGGAAATCGATCTGCTAACTAGGCTTCCTCAGCCTGTTTTACATCTATATTAATGATCAGTTCGTCATCTTTGGTTGTGACATGAACTGAACCCCCATTCTCCAGCTTGCCGAATAGCAGCTCTTCAGCCAGTGGTCGCCTGATCTTGTCCTGGATCAGTCTCGCCATCGGACGTGCGCCCATGAGCTGATCATGTCCATGTACAGCCAGCCATTCTCGGGCACTGTCATCCACATCCAGCGTAACATTCTTACTGTCCAGCTGAGTTTCCAGATCCACCAGGAACTTGTCTACAACATGAATAATTGTTGCAGGATCAAGTGGATTGAAATGAACAATGGAATCAAGACGATTACGGAACTCAGGCGTGAAGATACGTTTGATGTCTTCCATCGCATCACTGGATTCGACCTGATTAGTAAAACCGATAGATGAACGATTGAGTTTATCGGCACCAGCATTGGTGGTCATAATGATAATGACATTCCGGAAATCTGTTTCGCGTCCATTGGTATCAGTTAATTTACCGTGATCCATCACCTGAAGTAATAAATTAAAGACATCTGGGTGAGCCTTTTCAATCTCATCCAGCAACAAGACAGCGTGCGGTTGTTTGTTGACCGCTTCGGTTAGTAAACCACCCTGATCAAAGCCGACATAACCCGGAGGTGCACCGATCAGTCTTGAAACGGTATGACGTTCCATGTATTCAGACATATCAAAGCGAATCAACTCAATGCCCATGATCTGAGCAAGTTGCTTACTCACCTCTGTTTTACCAACCCCGGTTGGACCAGCAAACAGGAATGAACCGATCGGTTTGTCGTCAGTTCCAAGGCCAGAACGAGACATTTTAATGGCCGAAGAAAGCGTTTCTATGGCTTCATTCTGCCCGAAGACCACCATCTTCAGGTCACGTTCCAGATTCTTCAACGTGTCCTTATCGGAAGTTGAAACTGTTTTCGCTGGAATACGAGCAATTTTTGCGATCATTTCTTCTATATCAATAACATCGATGACTTTTTTACGATCTTCATCAGCAACCAGACGTTGACTGGCACCTGCTTCATCAATGATATCGATGGCCTTATCGGGTAGATGTCGGTCATTGATATACCGTTCTGTCAGTTCAGCAGAGGCTTTGAGTGCCTGATTGGTATATTTAATATCATGATGCTCCTCAAAACGTGATTTTAATCCTTTCAAAATCTCATAGGTTTCGTCAATCGAAGGCTCAATCACATCGATCTTCTGGAATCGACGAGCCAGGGCACGATCCTTTTCAAAAATTCCACGGTATTCCTGATAAGTGGTTGACCCTATACATTTCATCTCACCAGAGGCCAGCATGGGTTTGATCAGATTGGAGGCATCCATGACGCCACCGGAAGCCGCACCTGCACCGATGATGGTATGTATTTCGTCTATAAAGAGTACAGCACCCGGTGTTTTTTTCAGGTGTGCAAGTACATTCTTCAAACGTTTTTCAAAATCACCACGATATTTTGTACCGGCCAGTAATGCACCCAGATCAAGTGAGAAAATGACACTCTCATTAAGCACTTCAGGTACTTCACCATCAACAATTTTCCTGGCCAGTCCTTCTGCAATGGCAGTTTTACCAACACCGGCCTCACCGACCAGTAAAGGGTTGTTCTTACGACGACGGCAAAGGATCTGGATGGTACGCTCAACTTCATGATCCCGACCGATCAAAGGGTCTATTTTACCCAGGCGTGCCTGTTCATTCAGATCCGTGGTGAAATTAGCCAGCGGGTTGTCATTCTGATCAGGCGCCGCCGGGGTTGGTTCAGCTGATGGAATGGGTTCAATCGAATCCTCAGGTACTTCTTTTGGATTTTTTGTGATGCCATGAGAGATATAATTGACAACATCAAGGCGTGTAATGTTCTGTTTGTTTAAGAGATAAACAGCACGTGATTCACGCTCTCCGAAGATGGCGATCAGAACATTGGCACCGGAAACCTCTTTCTTGCCAGAAGACTGAACATGAAAGACAGCGCGTTGTAATACTCGTTGAAACCCGAGGGTTGGTTGAGTATCACGTTCATCATCTTTGGACAGGAGGACAGCATTTTCTCTTACAAGTTCCTCCAGACCTTTCCGTAGTTCATCAATTTTTGCGCCACAAGAACGTAGAACTCGGGAGGATGAAGGGTTATCCAGAAGGGCAAGGAGCAGATGTTCAACGGTCATGAACTCATGACGTTGCTCGCGAGCTTCCTTGAAAGCGAGATTAAGTGTAGCTTCTAATTCTTTATTTAACACAGTACGACTCCATTTGTAGACCAGCCCGAGATTTCCCTTCCTTGAAATTAACGGCTGGTATAGTGTTTTCCTTTACTGCTATCTTCCCAATATCTGTGACAGGATTCAAGCTTTTTCCAGTGTACACAATAATGGGTGTTGGTGCTCGCGTGAATATTGGTTAACGAGGTCAACTTTTGTTTCAGCGATTTCATAGGTATAGGTACCACAGATGCCTTTCCCTGTTGTATGGACTTCCACCATGATTTGAGTGGCGGCCTGTCGATTCTTGGAAAAGAAACGTTCCAGTATCTGGACAACAAAGTCCATCGGAGTAAAGTCATCATTTAGCAGCATGACCTTATAAAGAGCAGGCTCTTTAAGTTCAGGCTCAGCTTCCTGGAGATCGAGTTCTCCATCTATATCATGTTGGGTATTACCAGGCATTAGTGTTCAATCATTAAGTTGTAAATTCAGAAAAACAATATGCTATATTATAACCGATTATTTTATAAATGGTGCCCTGCAACAGTAAAATCTGGCGTGAATAATCAGGCGTTATAAAAGATAAGACTATGGGCTGGTCGTGTGGAAGAAGCCGGGATCCATTAACTTTATAAAGTGTCGAGCATTGGCTGTGAGCGATTTTCCTTTTAATAAAAGGACGCCATAATTTCTATCAAGGAAAAAGCCGGGTAATGGATGGGTGATCA